>NZ_JBHVGB010000113.1:0-19104 GCF_042801335.1 Nocardioides sp. NPDC057577
AAACTCGCTGCCGGCCTCGCCAAGTACGACCTGGTCGCTGCTGGTCTGGCCGAGGGTGTGGTGTCTCAGGACAAGGCCCGGGTGATCACGAAGGCGCTCGATGCCGTCGAGACCGACCCGGCCGCCAGTGCCGAGGACCTGGCCCTGGCCGAGAAGCTCCTCGTGGACTACGCCAGCTGGATGACCGCGAACGAGCTCAAGATCGCCGGACGCCGGGTTCTGGCCGAGATCGACCCCGCACGATTCGAGCAGGCTGAGGCCAAGGCCCTGCAGCGGGAGGAAGAGCACGCCCAACGGCGCACGTTCTTCCAGTCGCGTGACAACGGCGACGGCACCATCGACATCCACGCCCGGGTTTCCCGTGCGGTCGGGATCAGGCTCCGCACCATCCTCGACTCCCTGGCCCAGCCCCGGAAGTGGTCCGCACAGGACAAGGGCCGCAAAGCCCCCTACGACCGGTTGCTGGGTCAAGCGTTCGCCCGCGTGATCGAGACCTACGACGTCGACCAGCTGCCCCGCCACGGTGGCCACGCCACCACGGTCTTCATCACCATGAACGTGGACGACCTCCGCAACGACCTCGGCACCGCAGCCCTCGGCTTTGACGGCGAGATGATCACCGCCGCCGAGGCCCGCCGGCTGGCCTGCAACGCCGACCTGGTCCCGGTGGTGCTGGGCACCAACTCCGAAGTCCTCGACCTCGGCCGCACCGCCCGCCTGGCCCACCCGATCCAACACCGCGCCCTGCGGCTCCGCGATCAAGGCTGCCAAGCCGAGGACTGCGACGCCCCAGCCGCCTGGACCGAAGCCCACCACCTGAAACCCTGGTCCGAAGGCGGCAGAACCGACATGGCCAACATGGTCCTGCTGTGTCCCAGCGACCATCGCCGCATCCACAACGCCGGCTCCGAGTATGAGCGACTCCCGGACGGACAGATCCGGTTCACCCGACGGACCTGAACCAGCCACGCCCGCAACCAGACCACCCCACCACGCACGTCCTTGGCCGCCATGCGTCCGCGTCCGCTGAGACGATCGGTGCGCGCTTCCCTGACCCTGGTGGGACTGACCGTCGTCGAACCGCTGCCGGCCCTCGACCGGTGAGGATCGCCGGTCCGGTGCCGATCACCGGACCGCACCGAGCTCGACGCGGGACCGGGCTGGACGCGGGAACGTGCCCGGTTGGTCGCGCACCACGTCTGGGTGGGGGCTATCCCACTGCTGCTGATGCTGCCCTCTGCCACGGCGAGGTCCCACGCTCCGCAGCAGAGGGGATCAACATCTCGGCGGGGCACAGTGCCCGCGCCGTCGTCGCCGTCCATGCCGCTAAGGCAGCCAACCCGCCACCGGCCCCGAGCGACGCGCGCTTGTGAATCCTTCACAAGGTGTCATCGCCTTGTAAAAGGGCCCGAGCATCAGCCTCCACAACCAAGGAGTCAGCACCAGAAGTCCCAAGCCCGTACCCAACCCAGGGAATCCGCGCCAAACCCCGCCGCCGACCCCGAGAACACCCTCCGTAACGGGTCGGCGGCCACCAGCCACCGGCCAGCCCTCAGTTGACTGTCCGCCCCGTCAGAACATCCTGGTTCTGAGCAAGCCATGCATCCATCTCGTCCTCCCGCACGGCGTCCCACAGCTTCCGCCCCTCGCGCCGATCGAGATGGACGACGCTCTGCTTGCCCTCTCGTCCCAGCCCGGCAACGGGAGCCGTGAAGAAGGTCAGGTCCGACGATGGCATCCGGGCGAGGTCGAGGGCCAGGCCACGGAGGTCACCGCCGGAGAAGCCGGAGTCGACGGTCAGGTGGCGGGTGATGATGTCGAGGAGGTCGTACGCCTTCTTGGGGTTCTTCGGGTCGACGCTCTGGCGCAGGCCGCGGAGGATGGATCGCAGCACGTACTGCTGGCGCTTCACACGGTCGAGGTCGCCGCCGGGGAGGCCGTAGCGCTGGCGCACGTAGAGGAGGGCCTCCTCGCCACTGAGCAGGTGGGTGCCCTTGGTCCAGGTGCGGTCGCGCGCGGAGTCGTGGACGGTCTCGGGGATGTAGACCTCGACGCCGCCGAGGAGGTCGCCGATCTCCTCGAAGCCGGCCCAGTCGACCCAGGCGACGTGGTCGATGCGTACGCCGGTGAGCTTCTCGACCGTCTGCACGCTGAGCCTCGGCCCACCTTGGGAGAAGGCGGCGTTGACCTTGGCCTTGCCGTGGCCCGGGATCCGCACCCAGGAGTCCCGTGGGATCGAGACGACCGAGGCCGAGCGGCGGTCCGCGCTGAGGTGGAGCAGCATCATCGTGTCGGCGCGCTGCTCACCGGGCGTCCACGACGCGGTGGCCCCGCTGCCGGTGGTGGCCTCGCCGCCGGTGCGTCCGTCGGTGCCGAGGAGCAGGATGTTCAGGGCGCCGGCAGCGTCGCCGGCAGCCTCGGGACGCTCCTCGAGCCCGGCGAAGACATCGACGGTCCGGACCTGGCGGTCGAGCCGGTGGGCGAGATACCAACCGGTGCCGGTCACGGCGCCGACGAGCACGACGAACGCGATCCCGACGCTGAGCCAGATGCGCTTCTTCTTCATGGCCGTCCTCAGTGGTGGGGGTCGAGGGCGGATAGAGGCTAGTCGTCGCTACTCGCGGTCGTCGAAGTGGTCCTCCCAGGAACGCCGCAGGATCGTCGGTACGTCGCCGGCCAGGGCAGTGCGCAGCGCGGTGAGCTGCTCGTCGTCGAGAGCGATTCGGGGGAAGGCTCGCCCGACCTCGATGGCGAAAGCCTGGCCACGGGTGGCCAGGGCCGGCGCCTCGGCGAGATAGGCGGTGACGTAGGGACGCAGCAGGTGCGCCTGCTCGGCGATCCACATCCCCGATGCCAGCGCCCCGAAGCGACGGTTGTCGACACCGGGGGCGAGCATCGCCTCCCAGGCGGCGTCCTTCGCGCTGGTCGAGGGACGGGCAGCGAGGGCCCGAAGCGCCCCGAGGTCTCCCTCGGCGGTGCCGTCCCGGCCGCGCTCGGTCGCGATGAACCGGGCGTCGGCCTCGCCGAGCGAGGCGAGACGTACGATCGCCGCCCAGCGTGTGGTCGGCAGCAATGGGATGCCGACACCGACCTTGTCGGCGTCCAGCCAGCCGCGCAGCAGCCCGGCGTCCGCGCTGGTCGCGGCCAGGGCCCCCGCCCAGGCCAGGGCCCGCTGCTCGTCGTCGGCGGAAGCCGCCAGGCCCGCGGCGGACGCGGCGGCGACCCGCGCCACCGCTCCTGCCGCGCGCGAGGCCGGCACCCGTTGCGGGATCACCACGGACCGCACCTCGGCAAGGACTCCCTCGATGATGTCCGCCCGGGTCTCCGCAGGAAGGTGGGCCTCGACCAGGTCGAGGTAGTCGTCGGCCGAGAGGTCACGCGATCGCACCCGCAGGGCGGTGGCGGACCAGAGCACGGCACGTACGAGCGGGTCCTCGAGCCGGGAGAGCCCGCCGGAGAGCGCCTCCCACGACCCCGGGTCGAGGCGGAGCGCGGCGAAGGTCTCACCGCCGGCGTTGGGGACCACGGCGAGGCCGGCGAACTCCGGCAGCGGCAACGGTTCGGCACCCAGCTCGACCCGCTTGCGTCCCACGAGCCGCAGCGCGGAGTCGTAGCCGGCGACGGTGAACGCGTGCGGCCGGCTTCCCTCGCGCTCCAGGACCGGTACGTCCCCGTCGCGCCGCACCGACACGGTGTCGAACCCCGGGCGCCGCAGCCAGGCGTCCACCCACCCGCGTACGTCCTTCGGCGAGCTCGCCGCGAGCGACTCGACGAAGTCGGCCAGCGTCGCGTTGGCGAACCGGAAGCGGGTCAGGTGACGGTTGACCCCGGCCATGAACTCCTCGTCACCGAGCCAGAAGGCGAGCTGCACCAGACAGGCCCCGCCCTTGGCGTAGGAGATGCCGTCGAAGATGGTGGCGGCGGTGTCCACGTCGGGCACGTCCACGGCCAGCGGAGCGACCGGATGGGTCGAGCGTCGCGCGTCGGAGCGGTAGCCCCACGGCTTGCTCCCGATCTCCACCTCGACCCGCAGGTCCGAGAAGCCGGCGCCCGCCTCGGCGACCCGGTAACCCATGTAGTCGGCGAACGACTCCTGCAGCCAGGTGTCCTCCCACCAGGTCATCGTCATCGAGTCGCCGAACCACATGTGCGACATCTCGTGGGCGATGATCACCGCGCGGAACGCGCGCTGGGTGTCGGTGATCGCGCCGCGGGGCAGCAGCTCGTCGCGGTAGGTCACGCACCCCGGCATCTCCTGCGCACCCCAGTTGAGCCCGGGCACGAAGACCTGGTCGTAGGAGTCGAACGGGTAGGGCTCGTCGATGAGGTCGGCGTAGTGGGCGAAGCACGCCTCCGACGTACGCCGCAGCTCGTCCGCGTCGCGGTCAAGCTCGGCCGCCAGCGACCGCCGCGCATGCCAGCCGAACTCGAGGCTCTCCCCGGAATCGAGCACAGCCGTCCAGCGCACCGAGTGCCACGGCCCGGCGGCGACGACCAGCAGGGCCGGCGGGATCGGGGGAGTGGTGGCGAACACCCAGCGTCCGGCGTCGTGCGAGACGACGGCGCCGTTGGCGAGGACCGTGTCGGCCGGATCGGCGGTGACCGCGACCGCGAACGACGCCTTGAGGTCGTTCTGGTCGAAGCAGGCGTAGACCTTCGAGGCGTTGTCCATGCCCAGGTAGGCGGACACATAGCGCGACCCGTCGACGGGGTCGGTGAACGTGTGCATCCCGTCGCCGTCGGTCGTGCAGGGCAGCGTCGCGGTCACCTCCACCTCGTTGAAGGCGTCGGCCGAGAGCCCGGTCAGGGCCACCCGACTGCCGTCGTAGGCGACCTCGACCGCCTCGTCGTTGACGACCAGCGACACCGCGAGCGCGCCCTTCAGGTCCAGGAACGTCTCGGCGACCGTGGATCGAAACCGGACCCGGGTGCGACTCCGGAACGTCTCGGGACCGGTGAGGTCGAGATCGAGGGAGTAGGAGACGGAGCTGAGCACGCCGGCCCGTGTGCGGGCCTCGTCGAGTGTGAGGGACACGACCTCCAACGTACGTCCTCGCAGGTCAGCACGCGCGCGCATTTCGCTGTGAGCGTGACCCGGGGATAGTCTGTGGCAGTTGCCTCGGCGAGGGAGCGCCTCGCGCTCCGTGATCGACAAGGTGGACGTCTCTTCTCAGAGACGCCGTGCCTTCGTCGCACGGCCTTCGTTGGACCAGCCGGGCGCCATTGACGTCAGCATCACTCACCGAGGAGTTCAACGCATGTCCAGCGAGAAGATCGTCGCCGAGAAGCGCACCGAGTTCGGCAAGGGTGCCGCTCGCCGCATCCGCCGTGAGAACAAGATCCCGGCGGTCGTCTACGGCCACGGCGCCGACCCGATCCACCTGAGCCTGCCGGGCCACGACACCATGATGGCGCTCAAGAACCACGGTGCGAACGCGCTCCTCGAGCTCGACATCGACGGCAAGACCCAGCTCGCCCTGACCAAGCAGGTCCAGGTCGACGACGTCCGCCGCGTCATCGAGCACGTCGACTTCGTCGCCGTCCGCGCGGGCGAGAAGGTCACCGTCGACATCGTCATCAACGTCGTGGGCGATGCCGCCTCCGGCACCATGGTCGTCACCGACGCCAACACCCTGACCGTCGAGGCCGAGGCCACCCACGTGCCGGAGAGCATCGAGGTCAGCATCGAGGGCCTCGAGATCGGCACCCAGATCCTGGCCGGCTCCGTCACGCTGCCGAAGGGCACCACCCTGGTCAGCGACCCGGAGACCCTGGTCGTCAACATCACCGAGGCCAAGACCATCGAGGAGCCCGCCGAGGCTGCCGAGGGCGAGGCCGCCGAGGCCACCGAGGCTGAGGCCGCCGACGCCGAGTGACTTCTGACTCGGTGACCGACGGCGTCTGGCTGGTCGTCGGCCTGGGCAACCCCGGGCCGACGTACGCCGGGCACCGTCACAACATCGGCTACCTCGTCACCGACGAGCTGGCCAACCGGCTGGGCAGCAAGTGGCGTGCCCACAAGTCCGGCCGTGCTGACGTCGTGGAAGGGCGCCTCCGGGGGACTACCCCCGGGGTGCCCGGCCCACGCGTCGTGCTTGCGCGCTCGCGGACCTACATGAACGAGTCCGGCGGGCCGGTCAAGGCGCTCGCGACCTTCTACAAGGTCCAGCCCGACCATGTCATCGCCATCCATGACGAGCTCGACATCGCCTTCGACACGATGCGGGTCAAGCTGGGCGGTGGCGACAACGGCCACAACGGCCTCAAGTCGATGCGGTCCTCTCTGGGCACCGGCGACTTCCACCGGGTGCGCGTCGGCATCGGCCGCCCGCCCGGTCGCCAGGAGGTGCACGACTTCGTGCTCTCCAACTTCTCCAGCACCGAGCGCAAGGTGCTGCCGTTCGTGGTCGACACCGCCGCCGACGCGATCGAGACGCTGATCAACGAGGGTCTGGAGAAGACCCAGCAGCGGTTCAACTCCTAGGGTCGACTCTCAGGGGTCAACTCTGAGGGGTCAGCTCCGAGGTGGCCGCAGATACCGGTCGTACGCAGCGACCGCCGCCAGCTGGGAACCGACCTCGAACTTCCGCAGGATCGACTTCACCTGCGTCCGCACCGTCGTCTGCGCCACCCCGAAGCGCGACGCGATCTCGGCGACGGTGGCCCCGTCGTAGAGCAGCTCGAGCACCTCGTGCTCACGCACCGTCAGCGATCGGACCAGGCGGTGCATGCGTTCGCGTCCTTCCCGCATCAGGTGCCACTGCGAGACCAGTCCCTCGACCTCTCCCGGAGTGTGCCCGTGCCGTCCCTCGGCCGCATCGCGCAGCGCGTCCTCGATCGTGTCCGAGTGGGTGTCGTCGGAGAGCACCGCGACCGCGCCGGCCTCGAGCAGGGCTCCCCAGAGCCCCCCGCGCGGGGCGGAGGTCAGCACGACCCCGGGCAGTCTTACGCCTCGGACCAGGTCACACACCTCGCCGAGATGGGTCCAGCCGTCGAGGTCGGTGACCACCAGCCAGGCCGAGGGAGCTCCGACGAGCAGCTCGTCGGGATCCGCGGAGGTGGAGGCCGTCGCCGTCACGGTGATTCCGTGCTCGTCGAGCGCAACCGTCACGGCATCAAGGGTCATCGTCTCGTCCGCTGAGACTGCGACCCTGAGTCGTACGGTCGAGGCTGCCATGTCTGCTGTGCCGTTCGGTCGTCCCGGTCCCCGCCAGATCTCCCTGGGGGTATGAATATTGTGGGCGGATCCAGGCGGAGATCGGGAACCTGTTCTACAGTGCCCCAAGTTTGGGGATGACCTGGGACAACGCTTCCCGCAATGTAATTTGTGGACGACCTCGAAATTCTATGACTCCTCAATTCTCGGTATTGGCCCGAAATGGGGTCACGTGGCGATACCGTGCTGATTACGTTGCCTTGTAAAGGTTTCGGTCACAACATTCATATTGGGACGGCCCGACAAGCTCGGGCTGGGGGAGCAGGGCCTGGACACGGCCCTATTCGGGACTCATACCTCACTGGCCGACCCGTCCTGGGGAGCAGTATGTCTATGTCCATTTTCCAACGGATCAACTCGGGTTGGTTAACCACCGCGTACGCAACCACCACCGCCGTCCTGATCGGCGTCCAGAGCTTTCTGATCGCCGTCCTTCAGGGCCCTTGGGTCTCCTTCCGTCCCGGCGGAGCACTCCTCTGGGTCCTTCTCACGGTCATCGTCGTCACCACCTCGCTCGCGGCCGCCGCAGCGCTCCTGTTCGGTGCTGTGCGCATCTACCGGCGCGTGTGCGCAGCGGAGGCGAAGGCAGCCGACGAGATCTACCACGACCTGCTCAGCGCGCGTGAGACGCAGCGTCTGCACCGGGCCCGGATGCACGAGGTGACCTCGACCCTCGCCGGTGTTCGCTCGGCGAGCGAGCTGCTGTGCAACTCCGAGACGCTCGACCCGGAGCGTCGCGTCGCGATGATGGCCATGATGGGCAGCGAGCTCAGGCGCCTGGAGCGCCTCGTCCGTGCCCAGCGAGGCGGCGCGGACACGATGCCCGTCGACACCGGAGTGATCGACGTCGACGCGGTCGTCCACAACCTCGCCCTGGCCCACGAGGCCGGCGGCACCACGGTGGTCCACGAGCCCAGCAACGCGCTCGCGGTCGGCAGCTCGGACGCGGCCGCACGGATCATCAACATTCTTCTCGACAACGCGGCCAAGCACGGCTCCGGCGCTGTCGACGTCACCGTCCGGCACGAGCCTGGCGAGTCCCGTCAGATGGTCGTGATCGAGGTCTCCGACGACGGCCCCGGGGTCGCCCCCGAGGTGCGCGAGCGGATCTTCGAGTGGGGCGTCCGCGGGCCTGACTCAGCCGGCCAGGGGATCGGGCTCAACGAAGCCCACACCGTGGCCGAGCGGATGGGGGGCTCACTCCGCCTCGCCGCCGCGGAACGTACAACCTTCGTGGTCACTCTTCCCAGCGCCGTGATCCCGCGCGCCACGACAGAAGCAGAGCAGGAAGGCGTCCCCGATGACGTTGTCGCCGCGTAGCCAGTATCGAGTCGTGATCGTCGAGGACCACGTCCTCTTCGCCGAGTCGCTCGAGCTCGCCGTCTCGATGGAGGGGTACGACGTGCGTCGCATCCCGATGCCCAGCGAGCCCGTCTCCACCGCCACCATGGTCTCCGTCGTACTCCGCAACAAGCCGAAGGTCGTGCTCCTCGACCTCGACCTGGGCCGCTACGGCGACGGCGTACGCCTCATCGAACCGCTGGCCAAGGCCGGCGTCGACGTGGTCGTGGTGACCGGCGCGATCGAGGAGGCTCGCTGGGGCCAGGCGCTGCGCAACGGCGCCCGCACCGTGCTGTCCAAGTCCCGCCCGCTCGGCGAGATCCTCGGCACCGTCAGGCGGCTCTACCAGGGCGCCTGCGTCCTGGCGGTGAGCGATCGCGAGCGGCTGATCCGGGTCTGGTTCGAGCGCCAGCACGAGGTCTCCGAGCTGAGCCGTCGCATCGAGCTGCTCACCAAGCGCGAGTCGCAGGTCCTCGGCCACCTGATGCTCGGCCGCACCGTCCACGAGATCGCCGTCATCGGCGTCGTGTCGGAGGCGACGGTGCGCACCCAGGTGAAGTCCATCCTCGCCAAGCTCCAGGTCACCTCCCAGATCGCCGCCGTCGGCCTCGCTCACCGGCTCGGCTGGCGGTCCCCGCAGTCGCTGGAGTGAAACCACTGGTCTGGACCAGTGGGTTCCGGTTCCCTCATTTGGTCTAACCGGACCCCCATCGGCCCCCAACGACCGCTTTCTTCCCGCATTGTTCTGGCATGAAGTAAGCGTTCGGGCGCCCAGCAGCTTTGGGGGAGATGATGACGGTAGAGCTGGCGTCGGTGGAGACAGTAGTCCCGATCGACATCAACCGACGGAGGGTGTCCGCCAAGGCACCCTCCCTTCGGTTGCAGGCCTCGATGGTCGACGGGCTCGCGCTGATGATCCTCGCGCCGCTGATCGTGGGACAGGAGATCGTCCACGCGCTGGTGTGGGGTCTGCTCTGGGGGCTGGCCACCAGGATCACCGCGCCGAAGATCCTGCCCGGCGCCGAGCGCCTACGGGCGACGGTCTCGGGGGTCTTCAAGGCGTTCATGGCGATGAGCATGGCGACCTGGCTGCTGGGTGCGCTGGTCGAGCTGCCGCAGGCGCAGCTGGTCGTGCAGACGATCCTCGGGCTGGTGACCGCGCTCGCGTTCCGGGTGGTGGGCTACATCTTCAGCTCCCGGCCGCGCACCCCGTTGCGGGTCGTGGTGGTCGAGGCGGCCCATGACCACGGAGCGATCCCGGAGTGGACCCATCGGCTCAGCGGCGGCCTGATGGAGGCCGCGGCGGTATGCCGCGCCGACGGGCTCTCCGGCGCGATCGCCTCGGTCGGGCCCGACGCGGTGCTGGTCGTCCCCGGGCCCGACCTGGCCGGCCGCGAGATCCAGCGACTGGCCTGGACGAGCGAGTCCTTCGGCCTTCCCCTGCTGGTCAGCACCCGGATGCAGGACGTGACCCCGCAGCGTACGTCCTCGATGCGGCTGGGCTCGATGAGCCTCCTCTACGTCGACGAGGCCCTGCGGGCGCGGCTGACCCGGGTGGCCAAGTACGTGTGGGAGTGGCTGGCCGCGGCGGCAGCCGCCGCCGTTCTTGTCCCGGTCTTCGCCGTGATGGCGGTCGTGATCAAGCTCGACTCCCCGGGCCCGGTCTTCTTCCGGCAGGTGCGCGTCGGACGCAACGGCAAGCAGTTCCGGATCTGGAAGTTCCGCACCATGGTCGTCGACGCCGAGTCGCTGCTGCGCACGCTCGACCACCGTCCCGGCCAGGTCCTCTTCAAGCTCCGCGCGGACCCGCGGGTGACCCGTGTCGGGCGGGTGCTGAGGAAGTACTCCATCGACGAGCTGCCGCAGCTTTTCAACATCGTGCTGGGCCAGATGTCGCTGGTCGGACCTCGGCCTGGACTGCCGAGCGAGGTGGCGATGTACGATCGGGACTCGCATCGCCGACTCGCGGTTGCTCCCGGTCTGACCGGGCTGTGGCAGGTCTCGGGGCGATCGGACCTCTCCTGGGAGGACACGGTTCGCCTGGACCTGGACTATGTGGACAACTGGACGCTGCTACGCGACTTCGGAATCGTCGTTCGTACGGTCAAAGCTGTCGTGCGTGGCTCTGGCGCCTACTAGTGAGTGTCGCCTAAACTCCCAGGCCGTTGTGTGAGCAACCCAACACGTACGAACAACTGGATCCTCGACGGGAACGTCCCCCATGCAAACCTCCCCCCACCCCATGATTGCCGGCCGATACGAGCTGCACCGCCTGATCGGGCGAGGCGGTATGGGCGAGGTATGGCAGGCCATGGACCTCACCCTGCAGCGCTGGGTCGCGGTCAAGATCGTGCGGACGTCGGCCGACCCGACGATGATCGAGCGGTTCCGGCGCGAGTCCCTCTCCACCGCGGCCGCCAGCCACTCCGGCACCGTGCAGGTCCACGACGCCGGGATCGAACGTACCGCCAACGGGCCGATGGCCTTCCTTGTCATGGAGCTCCTGACCGGCCCCGACCTCGGCGAGCGCCTGCGCTCGCACGGCCCGCTGATCGCCCGCGAGGCCGGTGAGGTCATCGTCCAGGCCGCGCGTACGCTCGCCGCGGTCCACGCCCAGGGGATCGTCCACCGCGACATCAAGCCGTCCAACCTCGTCTACGACAGTGACCGCAGGATCAGGATCGTCGACTTCGGGATCGCCCAGCTCGCCCGCCTGGGCGACCAGCGGCTGACCTCCACCCACGACGTGGTCGGAAGCCTCGGCTACCTCTCGCCCGAGCGTGGCTCGGGGGGCGAGGTCGGTCCGCCGAGCGACATCTACTCGCTGGGCTGCGTCTTCTACGAGATGCTCACCGGCCGCACCCCCTACTCCGGCGGCGCGCCGGCGACGATGGTCTACCAGCACGCCACCGCACCCATCCCGCGGGTCAGCGGCGCGGTCCAGGTGCCGAAGATCATCGACGACCTGGTCGCGATGATGATGGCCAAGGACCCCGGGCAGCGGCCGAGCGCGCACGACGTCGTCGCGGTGCTCACCGGCTCGGGCCCGCTACCGGTCTTCGACGTGCAGGTGCCCCGGCAGCGGCCGATGCACCCGTCGGGTCCGATCAGCACCTCCGGTGCCTACGAGGCTTTCGGCGGGAGCGGCTCGTTCCCCGCAGCCGGGTCGACCGGGGCCACCGGTTCGTCCGGGGCGTTCGCGAACATCGGGGCGAGCGGGTCGTTCCCGACCGGCGGGTCCCGGGTGGCGAAGCCCTCCGGCGCCAACCGGACGTTGAGCATCCTGCTGGCAGTGGCCCTGGTCGGTGTCGCGGTCGGCGGCCTGGCGACGTTCGCCTCCTTCCGGAGTGCCTCCGAGACCGGCCGGGCGGCCGCACTCAGCGAGGCGCTCCCCGAGACCATCGAGCTCGCCGTCGACGTGATCTTCGAACGCGATGCGCTGCAGCCCGTCGCGCAGGCGCCGGTCAACGTACGCTCCACCTACCTGCACACGACCGACCTCGCGGTCGAGGAGTGGCGGACCGCCGCGGCCGAGATCGACGTCGACGGTGATCCCGAGCTGCGGAGTCTCCACCACGACATCACCGAGGTGCTCGACGACTTCGAGCTCTACCGGGTCGAGATGCAGCAAGGCGACCGGGCCAGCCAGGACGCTGCTCGCGAGGTCTACACCGCGTTGGCCAGCAACCTGCTGATGCTCGCGGCGCAGGTGCCGGAGCTGGAGGACGGCCAGACCGGTGACCAGGTCCGCAACCTCAGCAGGCTGACCGGGGCCGCGGAGGCTTTCAGCATCGAGCGGGAGCTCATGGTCGTCGCGCTGTCCGAGAACGAGATCGGTACGAAGTCGGTCAAGGACCTCACCGACGCGGAGGCCGCCTGGGTGAAGTCGTCCTCGGCGTTCTACTCGGGTGCCTCGCCCGAGCTGCAGGCGGAGCTCGACCGGGTCTCCGACGGCACCTTCGACAAGGGCTCGGGCGCGATGATGGTGCAGCGTACGGTCCGTGATGTTGCCGCCAAGGGCAGCATCGACGGCGTCGCGACGGAGCTGAGGGCGGCGTCGAAGGGCGAGCCGATCGTCCGCACCTGGTCCGACGGCGCCGTCGAATACATCCAGAGCCTTCTCGAGGTGATCCTGAAGTCGGCCGAGACCATGGCCAACGACGTCACCGACGAGGACGAGCGTGCCAAGACCGGGCTGATCCTGCGCGCTGTGCTGACCGGGGTGGTGCTGGTCGTCGCGATCGGGCTCGGGCTGGGTCTTCTTCGGAGCCGGCGGACGTCTCGATAGAGTGCCGCGGGTGAACTTCGAAGCGGAGCCAGAGAAAATTCAGCAGAGCGATGCCGGTGTGCCCACGCCCGAGATCCTCGCCTCCGACCACCTGCTGGCCGCCTGGCTGGCCGAGACCGCCGGTCGCCGGCTGCTCGAGGTGCGCGCCACCTCCGGCCTGGAGGGCAAGGAGCTCAAGGACGCCGGTGACCTGGCGGCACATGAGCTGCTGATGGAACTCGTCGCCGCCTACCGTCCCGAGGACGGGGTCCTGTCCGAGGAGGGCAAGGACTCCAAGGAGCGGCTCACCCAGGACCGGGTGTGGATCATCGATCCGCTCGACGGGACCCGCGAGTTCTCCGAGCCGCCGCGCGATGACTGGGCGGTGCACGTGGCGCTGTGGGCCTCCTCCAACGGAGGAGAGCTCATCGCCGGCGCGGTCGCGCAGCCGGCGCTCGCCGACGCGTCCGTGCAGAGCACCTTCCACACCGGTGCCGCTCCGGTCGTGCCGCCGTCGACCTCGACCCGTCCCCGGATCGCGGTCTCCCGCAGCCGCCCGCCGGCGTTCGTGGAGGCGCTGGCCGAGGAGATCGGCGCCGAGCTGGTGCCGATGGGATCGGCCGGCGTGAAGATGATGTCGGTCGTGCGCGACATCTCCGACGCGTACGTCCACGCGGGCGGGCAGTACGAGTGGGACTCCGCCGCTCCCGTCGCGGTCGCGGCTGCTGCTGGGCTGTTCACCTCGCGCATCGATGGCTCGCCGCTGCGCTACAACCAGGACGATGTCTATCTGCCTGATGTGATCGTGTGTCGGCCGGAGCTCTCTGAGCAGATCCTCTCCTTTATCAAGCGCAACGGGGTGGAGTGACGCCGTTTCTGGCTGACTCTTGTTTCGCCGCGGTTGTGTGACCGTGTTTTGGTTCGGCTGTGGGCCGCCGACCCGTTCTCGAGTGTTTCTCGACCTGCCCCGGAGTAAAGGACGGCCTTCGGCCGCCGGCTTCGCCGGCCGCTTCGCGGTCCTTGACACCGGACCATGTCGAGAAAGATTTGGCTGGCTATCGGGGCGGCGGCCCCGGTGTGGTCGCCGGGTGATCGCTCCTCGGGAGGTGGACGTCCCCGGGGCGAACGAAAATTCGTTCACCCCGCGAACCCACCTCTGCCAGGGGGCAGCCTTCCCCGGTGAAAGAAAATTCTCTCTCACTCGTCGACCCCACCAAGTCGGCAAGGGTCCTGCCTGAACGAAAATTCGTTCACCTCCGAGGCACCGGCCACCCAGCATCCCAAGCTCGTACCCAATCGAAATCGGCGTACCAAACCCCTGCCGCCGGCCCGATAGCCAGCCATCTTTTTCTCGGCGACGGCCGGTGTCAAGGATCGCCGCAGGCGACCGGCGAAGCCGGCGGCCACAGGCCGTCCTTTACTCCGGACGCCGCCGAGAACACCCTCCAAGCAAGGGTCGGCGGCAAACCCCAACCACAAAAGAACGCCAACCCGCCGACGCGCAAGAAGCAAAGCTCAAGCGCCGACCAACAGGTCCTCGAGCGACTCCAAGCTTTGCCGCGCATACCTCTTCCACATCCACCCGAAAACCGGCATCGCGAACGATGCCGCCCGAGAGGCGGGGGTGACATCCCAGGACCAAGTGACCCGGGTGCCGGTGCCGGCGGGGGCGAAGGACCAGCGACCGACGACGTGACCGACCAGGAGCTTGAGCGGGCCGGAGAGCGGCGTGATCTCGTAGGAGAACGACGAGGGAGCGTCGATGCCGGTCAGGGTCTCGCGCATCGTCGCGCCGTCGGCGAGAACGATCGTGCGGGTCTCACCGACGGTGTCCCAGTCGCCGGCCTGGTCGCGGACCTCGGCGATCGGGCCGATCGCGGCGTACCGGCGACCGAAGATCTGCGGCAGCGGGGCCGGGAGGACGCGGGCGAGGGCGGTCTCGTGGGCGACCGGGATCGCTCGGGAGGATTCGAGGTGCAGTGCCTCTGGGTGCTGAGTCATGGGGACGAGCATGGCAGCAAGGGCCTGCCGGTAGCGTGAGGTCGTGGTCGAGAAGATTGAGATCGAGACATCGGACGGCATCGCCGAGGCCTATCTGGCCCGGCCCGAGAGCGCACCGAAGGGCGGCGTGCTCGTCTACATGGACGCGATCGGCCTGCGGCCGCGGCTGGCGGAGATGGTCGAGCGGGTCGCATCGTGGGGCTACGTCGTCCTCGCGCCCAACGTCTTCTACCGCGACGGCGGCATCGCGGAGCTGGCCCCGACCACCGATCTCCGCGACCCTGCGGCGAGGGACGCGTTCTTCGCGGACGGTGCGATGGCCCGAGTCCGTGGCCTCACGGTGGACCGGCTGGCGATCGACATCCCGGCGTACGTCGAAGCCCTCCGGACGTACGCCGCCGGTCCGCTCGCAACCCACGGCTACTGCATGGGCGCCCGGCTGGCGGTGCGGACCGCGGGGCGGTTCCCCGACGAGTTCGTCGCGGTCGGCGGCTTCCACGGCGGCGGGCTGGTCACCGCGGAGGAGGCCTCGCCGCACACCTGCATCGCCGGGACCAGGGCGGAGTACTACTTCGGCCATGCCGACCACGACCGCTCCATGACTCCGGAGAACGTCGCCGACCTCAGCAGGGCCCTCGACGACGCCGGGGTGATCTACACCAACCTCATCTACCCCGACGCCCCGCACGGCTACTCGATGGCGGACACCTCCTCCTACCAGGAGGCGGGGACGCATCGGCACTTCACCGATCTCGAGGCGCTCTACGCCCGTACGATGTCGTGATGGCGAAACCGGTGCTGGTCGTGATGGGAGTCTCGGGCTCAGGGAAGTCGACCATCGGGGCGGCGATCGCGGGGCGGCTGCGGGTGCCGTTCGAGGATGCCGACGACCTGCACCCGCAGGCGAACATCGAGAAGATGACCGCGGGGATCGCGCTCGACGACGACGACCGCTACCCCTGGCTCGAGGCGGTCGGGGAGTGGCTGGCCCGCCACGCCGAGCGCGGTGGCGTGATGAGCTGCTCGGCGCTGAAGCGGAAGTACCGGGACCAGCTCCGTCGGCACCACGCCGGGGTGACCTTCCTCCATCTGGAGGGCACCCGCGAGGTGATCGCGAGGCGCCAGGCGAGCCGACCCGGCCACTTCATGCCGGCCGCGCTCCTGGACAGCCAGTTCAAGACGCTCGAGCCGCTCGATTCGGACGAGGCCGGGATGGTCATCGACGTGAGTCAGCCGGTCGACGCGATCGTCGAGGAGTACGCAGCCCGGATCGGCGCCTGATCGGCACCGAGATGCGGCCGACACGCGCCCATCTCGGGTTGGGCACTGCGTGCCGGCCGCGGCCACACCCGGGTGAGGGACCAGCGGGCGGGCCCACCTTCGACCGTAGCCCAGGATGCGGCCCCACAACAGGGGGTTCTCGACTATCGCTGCAGGTCAGCCCGTAAAAATCTGTCCGTGGAACACGTCCGGAACCTCGGACGCCTTCGACGTGAACTCGGGGGCCCGCTTCTCCAGGAACGCGGCGACTCCCTCCTTGCCGTCGCCGATCGAGGCATAGAACATCGCCAGCGAGTCGGACAGGTGGGCCTCGAGCGGGTGGCGTGCGGAGGCGTTGCGGGTGATGAGCTGGCGGACGAGCGCGGTGCCGACCGGCGACCGGTTCTTGGTGAACCTCCGGGCCAGCTCGAAGGCTGCGGGCAGCAGCTCGTCGGGCAGGTGGATGCTGCGGACCAGGCCGCCGTCGAGCGCTTGGTCGGGGTCGAGGATCTCCGCGGTGTAGAGCCACTCCAGCGCCCGCGGGACGCCCACGACGCGTGGCAGGAAGTAGGACGAGCAGGCCTCGGGGACGATGCCGAGCTTGCCGAAGACGAAGCCGATCTTCGCCTTCGAGGACGCCAGCCGCGCGTCCATCGCGCACAGCATCGTGGCGCCGATGCCGACCGCCGGGCCGTTGATCGCGGCGATCACGGGCTTGGGGAGCGCGTGGATCGCGAGGGTGACTTTGCCGCCCGTGTCGCGTACGCCCTCGGCGTACTCGGGGTGGTTGGCCGGGTCGGCGAGGTGCTCGGCGAGCCTCTCGGGCGTCGGGTGCAGCGACTCGTCCAGGCCGAACACGTTCCCGGAGGCGGAGAGGTCCATCCCGGCGCAGAACGCCCGCCCGGCGCCGGTCACGACAACCGCGCGCACCTCGTCGGCCATCGCGTCGGTGGTGAAGACCTCCTCCAGTTCGCGCGCCATCGTCACCGTGAACGAGTTGAGCGCGTCGGGTCGGTTGAGGGTCAGGAGCGCGATGCCGTCGGCGTCCACGTCGAAGGTCAGGGTCTCGTAAGCCATGGGTCACAGTCTGTATCGATTCCGTTCAGCTACGGAAGGGCGGGTCTGCCTACTGACGAAAGTCGGTACAACCCGGTCGAGACGGCAACTACCGTGGTGGGCGTGAGTCTGCTGCGCCGGCCCCGGACCCTCGAGTCGATCCTGTCGGGCCTTCTGGTCGTGGCGGTCACCGCCGAACACCTCTACATGAGCGACGCCGGCCACCCGCAGTGGTCGGGCTGGTCGGCGCTGCTGGGAGTCCTCGGCGTCACCGTCGCGATGTGGGTCCGGCAGAGGCAGCCGGCCGTCGCGGTGGCGATCGTGTGCGCGCTGGTCGGCGGCACGGTGGTGGCCAACGACGGGTGGATCCTGATCAGCTACGTCGCGTTCGCGGCGCTGACGAGCTTCCTCGTCGGCAGATGGGCCGACCAGGTGTGGCCCTCGGCGGTCGTGACGGGCGTGGGCGTGGTGGCGCTGACCGTGCTGGACGCCGTCGTCAACGGCGGCGGAGTGCAGGTCGCGATGGCCGGCAACATGGTCATCTTCATGGCGCTGCCGTGGCTCAGCGGCCGTTACCTGCGTCAGGTCGCCCGCAGCCATTGGACCGAGATCGAGCAGGCCCAGCTCACCGAGCGTGCCCGGATCGCCCAGGAGATGCACGACTCGCTGGGCCACGAGCTCAGCCTGATCGCGCTGCGCGCCGGTGCCCTCGAGGTGGCACCGGGGCTCACCGACGCACACCAGAAGGCGGCCGGCGACATCCGCGCGGCCGCCGCCGGGGCCACCGAGCGGCTCGGCGAGATCGTCGGCGTCCTCCGCCCCGCAGCTGAGGAGGCTCCGCTGACCCCCGCCGCGGCCGGGATCGATGGCCTGGTCGAGCGCGCGCGGGAGTCGGGGATGGATGTACGCCTGGTGGGCTCGCTCGACGAGGGATCCGCGCCTGTGCGCGACGCGGCCGCCCACCGGATCGTCCAGGAGGCGCTCACCAACGCCGCCCGGCACGCTCCCGGGTCGACGGTGACGGTTGCGGTGGAGGAGCGGGAACCCGCTGGCGTACGCCTCTCGGTGAGCAACGGCCGGGCAACCCTCCCGCCGCGAGCCGGCGCGACGACCGGGCTGGGCCTGGCCGGGCTGGAGGAGGCGGCGCGTGCCGCCGGGGGCACGCTGCGTCACGGCCCCGTCGCAGGTGAAGGCTTCCAGGTGGTCGCCGACCTGCCCGCCCACCACAGGCGGAAGGCCGCCCTGTGATCCGGGTGCTGCTGGCCGACGACGAGGCGATGGTGCGGGCCGGGGTACGCGCGATCCTGGAGACCGACGAGACGATCGAGGTGGTCGCCGAGGCAGCCGACGGGCGCGAGGCGGTCGAAGCGGCCCAGCGCCACCGTCCCGATGTCGCGCTGCTCGACGTCAGGATGCCCCGGATGGATGGTCTGGCGGCGGGAGCCGAGATCGCTCGGACCGCCCCGGAGACCGCGCGGGTCATGCTGACCACCTTCTCCGAGGACGCCTACATCGCCCGGGCCCTCGGCGACGGGGCGAGTGGGTTCCTGCTGAAGTCCGGCGATCCCCGCGAGCTGCTCGCGGGTGTGCACGCGGTCGCCGACGGCGCCGCCTTCCTCTCCCCACGGGTCGCCCAGCGCGTCATCGCCGAGCTCGGCGCCGGGGCCGGTGACCGGATGTCGCGAGCCGCGGACGCGCGGGCCAAGGTCGCCGCCCTCACCGACCGTGAGCGCGACGTGATGGCGCTGGTCGCCGCCGGGCTCTCCAACGCCGAGATCGGTCGCCGTCTCCACCTCGTGGAGGGGACCGTGAAGGCCTATCTGAGCAGTGCCTTCGGTCGTCTCGGCGTACGCAACCGGGTGCAGGCAGCGGTGCGCGCCCCCCCGGCCGGGCGCGGGAGCGCGGGCCCCCAAGAGGCGCGGGGCCCAAGCCGCGCGCCCCCCGGACACCCCGGAGCCCCCCC
>NZ_JBHVGB010000114.1:0-18993 GCF_042801335.1 Nocardioides sp. NPDC057577
CGGTCTCCACCGCATGCCCCCGTACAGCCCAGAGAGGCCCTCACAGTGATTCGAAGAAGTGGCGCACCCGGCGCGCCCCGGCTGGCCGCGACCGTGCTCGCGACCGCACTGCTCGCCACGGCGCTGCAGACGGCCACGGCGCCGTCGGCGACGGCCGCCGCCCCGAAGCCGCCGTCGGACGCGAAGCTGGCCGCCGAGCCGGCCCGTCACGACGCGACGAAGGAGCAGTTCTACTTCGTGCTGCCCGACAGGTTCGCCAACGGCGAGACCTCCAACGACAAGGGCGGCCTGACCGGCAGCCGCACCTCGACCGGCTTCGACCCCACCGACAAGGGCTTCTACCAGGGCGGTGACCTCCAGGGCCTCACCGACCGCCTCGACTACATCAAGGGCCTCGGCACCACCGCGATCTGGATGGCACCGATCTTCAAGAACAAGCCCGTCCAGGGCGAGGGCGCGAACGCCTCGGCCGGCTACCACGGCTACTGGATCACCGACTTCACCCAGGTCGACCCGCACTTCGGCACCAACGAGGACCTCGAGACCCTCGTCGACGCGGCCCACGCCAAGGGCATGAAGGTCTTCTTCGACGTCATCACCAACCACACCGCCGACACCGTCGACTACGCGGAGAAGAAGTACGGCTACCGCCCCAAGGGCGCCTTCCCCTACCTGGACACCGAGGGCCGACCCTTCGACGACGCCGACCCGGCTGCTGACCGCGTGAAGGTCGACGAGGACTCGTTCCCCTACACCCCGGCGAACACCGGCGAGATGGTCCCGTCCTGGCTCAACGACCCGACGCTCTACCACAACCGCGGGGACTCCACCTGGGAGGGCGAGTCGACCACCTACGGCGACTTCAGCGGCCTGGACGACCTGTGGACCGAGCGTCCCGAGGTCGTCGAGGGGATGACCAAGATCTACCAGAAGTGGGTCCGCGACTTCGACATCGACGGCTTCCGCATCGACACCGTCAAGCACGTCGACCTGGACTTCTGGACCAAGTGGGCGACCGCCCTCGACGCCTACGCCGCCAAGCAGGGTCGCGAGGACTTCTTCATGTTCGGCGAGGTCTACTCCGCCGACAGCGACGTCACCTCCCCGTACGTCACCCGCGGCCGTCTCGACGCCACGCTCGACTTCCCGTTCCAGGACGCCGCCCGCGCCTACGCCTCGCTGGGCGCCCCGGCCGACCGGCTCGCGAAGGTCTTCGCCGACGACTACAAGTACGCCACCGACAAGGCCAACGCCTACGAGCAGGTCACCTTCCTCGGCAACCACGACATGGGCCGGATCGGCACCTTCCTCACGGGTGACCACCCCGACGCGACCGACGAGGAGCTCGTCCAGCGGGCCCGGCTCGCCAACGAGCTGATGTTCCTCTCCCGCGGAAACCCCGTCGTCTACTACGGCGACGAGCAGGGCTTCACCGGCGCGGGCGGCGACAAGGACGCCCGCCAGACGCTGTTCGCCTCGAAGGTCGCCGACTACCTCGACGACGACCAGATCGGCACCGACCGCACCCATGCCGAGGACGCCTACGACACCAGCCACCCGATCTACGCCGCGATCGCCGCCCTGGCGAAGCTCCGCAAGGACCACCCGGCCCTGACCGACGGGGTCCAGAAGGAGCTCCACGCCGAGGGCTCGGTCTACGCGTTCTCGCGCACCGGCGACGAGCGCGAGTACGTGGTCGCGGTCAACAACGCCACCGAGGCGAAGACCGTCACCCTGCTCGTCGAGTCGGCGAGCTTCGAGACGATCTACGGCGGCGAGGCCACCGAGACCGCCACCGACGGCAAGGTCACCGTGAGCGTTCCCGCGCTCTCCTCGGTCGTCCTGCGCGCCGACGCCGAGCTCCCGAAGGCAGCCGCGAAGCCGACCTTGTCACTGACCGCCCCGGACGCGGGCGCCACCGGCACGGTCACCCTCACCGCCGACCCGGGGAAGACCTCCGACGCCCGCGTCGTCTTCGCCGCCCAGGTCGGCAACGGGAAGTGGCGCACCCTCGGCTCCGTGGACCACGCCCCCTACAAGATCACCCAGTACGTCCCCGCGACCGTCTCCGCCGGCACCGCCGTGCGCTACAAGGCCGTGGTGGTCGACCGTGACGGACGCACCGCGAGCGCCCTCGCCGAGACCACGGCCGGCCAGGCACCCGAGGCCGAGAACCCGAGCGCCGTCGACCGCGACTACGCGGTGGTGCACTACCGGCGTGCCGACGGCGACTACACCGGTTGGACGCTGCGGGCAGGGGACGAGAGCGGCGAGTTCAGCGGCCGCGACGCCTACGGCGCCTTCGCCTGGGTGAAGCTCCCGGACGGCGCGTCCTCGGTGACCTATCGGGTCGAGAAGGACGGCGCCGCCGACGGTGCCGAGCGGACGATCGACCTCGCCGAGACCGGCGAGGTCTGGGTCGAGGCCGGCGACAGCGGCCAGGCGACCACCAGGCCCGACGGCGTCTACCCGGAGCCCGACACGTCCAAGGCGGTCATCCACCTGCACCGTGCCGACGGCGACTACGACGGCTGGGGCCTGCACACCTGGACCGGCGCGGCGACCCCGACCGAGTGGTCCAAGCCGCTCCAGCCCACCGGCAAGGACGCCTACGGCGTCACCTTCGAGGTGCCGCTGGTCGACGGCGCCACCTCGCTCAACTACATCGTCCACAAGGGCGACGAGAAGGACATCCCCAACGACCGATCCCTCGAACTGACGACGTACGGACACGAGGTCTGGCTCAACTCGGGTGAGACCAGCTACCTGCTGCCCTCGGTCGGCTCGGCCCCCGAGCTCGATCTCGCCAAGGCGCAGGCGCAGTGGATCGACAAGGACACGGTCGTGCTGCCGAAGGAGATGGCGAGCGGCTCGGCGCTGTCGACCCAGCTGGTCTACGACCGCGACGGCGGCATCACCGTCGAGGGCGGCGCGCTCAGCAGCGAGGGCCGCTGGCTGCGGCTGCTGAGCACGTCCCTGACCGACGCTCAGAAGGCGGAGTTCCCGCACCTGAAGGACTACACCGCCTTCACCGTGGACACCCGCGACCGCGACCGGATCCGGGAAGCCCTCGCCGGACAGGTCGTGCTCACCCAGCGCATCGGCAACGGCGCCCTGGTCACCGGCACCGGCGTGCAGACCCAGGGCATCCTCGACGACCTCTATGGCGCGAAGGCCGCGAAGGCGGAGCTCGGCCCGGTGTTCAAGGGTGGCAAGGTCACCCTGTCCGTGTGGGCGCCGACCGCCCACGAGGTGAAGCTCGAGCTCGGCAAGAAGCTGGTCCCGATGCGCCGCGACGACGCCAGCGGCGTCTGGGCGGCGACCGGCTCGGCCTCGGCCTGGCGCGGCAAGGAGTACCGCTACGCCGTGACCGTATGGGTGCCGAGCGTGCAGAACCTCGTCACGAACAAGGTCACCGACCCCTACTCGGTCGCGCTGACCACCGACTCCGAGCGCAGCCTCATCGTCGACCTCGATGACAAGGCGCTCGCCCCGAAGGGCTGGTCGAATCTCAGGAAGCCGAAGGCCGTGTCCATGAAGGACGCCCAGATCCAGGAGCTCCACATCCGCGACTTCTCCGTCGAGGACGAGACCAGCGACCACCCGGGCGGCTACCTCGCTTTCGCCGACAAGGACAGCGACGGCTCCAAGCACCTGCGGAAGCTGGCCGAGTCCGGCACCTCGTACGTCCACCTGCTGCCGGCCTTCGACATCGCCACCATCCCGGAGAAGAAGAGCGACCAGACCAGCCCCGACTGCGACCTGAAGTCCTTTCCCGCTGACAGCCAGGAGCAGCAGGATTGCGTCGCCGGGGCGGCCGCAGGGGATGCGTACAACTGGGGCTACGACCCCTACCACTACACGGTCCCGGAGGGCTCCTACGCCACCGACCCCGACGGGACGGACCGCACGGTCGAGTTCCGGCAGATGGTGAAGGCGCTCAACGAGGACGGTCTGCGGGTCGTGATGGATGTGGTCTACAACCACACCACCAGCAGCGGCCAGGCGAAGACCTCGGTGCTCGACAGGATCGTGCCCGGCTACTACCAGCGGCTCCTCGCCGACGGTTCGGTCGCCAACTCGACATGCTGCGCCAACACCGCGCCCGAGAACACGATGATGGGCAAGCTCGTCGTCGACTCGATCGTGACCTGGGCCAAGGAGTACAAGGTCGACGGCTTCCGCTTCGACCTGATGGGCCACCACCCCAAGGCCAACATCCTGGCCGTCCGCAAGGCCCTCGACGCCCTCACCCTCGAGAAGGACGGCGTCGACGGCAGGAAGATCATCCTCTACGGCGAGGGCTGGAACTTCGGCGAGATCGCCGACGACGCCCGCTTCGTGCAGGCCACCCAGAAGAACATGGCGGGCACCGGCATCGCCACCTTCAGCGACCGCGCCCGAGATGCCGTACGCGGCGGGGGACCGTTCGACGCCGATCCTGGCGTCCAGGGGTTCGCGAGCGGGCTGTTCACCGACCCCAACTCGTCCACGGCCAACGGCACGGAGGCGGAGCAGCGGGCCCGGCTGCTGCACTACCAGGACCTGATCAAGGTCGGGCTGTCCGGGAACCTCGCCGACTACTCGTTCACCGACACCGCCGGCAACCAGGTCACCGGGTCGCAGGTCGACTACAACGGTGCGCCCGCCGGTTATGCGGCGGCGCCCGGTGACGCGCTCGCCTATGCCGACGCCCACGACAACGAGTCGCTCTACGACGCCCTCACCTTCAAGCTGCCCGCCTCGACCAGCACCGCGGAGCGCTCACGGATGCAGGTGCTCGCGATGGCGACGGCAGCGCTCTCGCAGGGCCCGGCGCTGTCTCAGGCCGGCACCGACCTGCTCCGCTCGAAGTCGCTGGACCGCAACTCCTACGACTCCGGCGACTGGTTCAACGCCATCCACTGGGACTGCGAGGACGGCAACGGCTTCGGCCGAGGCCTGCCGCCGGCGGCCGACAACGAGGACAAGTGGCCCTATTCCAAGCCGCTGCTGGCCTCGGCGGCGTCCCCGGACTGCGCGGACATCGAGAGGGCCTCGGCCGCCTACCAGGACCTGCTGAGGATTCGTACGGACGAGCCGGCCTTCCATCTGTCCACCACCGGGCAGGTCCAGGAGAAGCTCGGGTTCCCGCTCTCGGGCAAGGACGAGACGCCGGGTGTCATCACCATGCGCCTCGGTGACCTCGTGGTCGTCTTCAACGCGACCACGACGACGCAGAAGCAGAAGGTCGAGGGCGCCGCCGGCTACCGGCTGCACCCGACCCAGGCCGACGGCTCGGACGAGGTCGTCAGGTCGTCGTCGTTCGAGGCGGCTTCGGGCACCTTCACGGTCCCGGCCCGGACGGTAGCGGTCTTCACCCGCTGATCCGCTCGAGAACGTACGCAGCCCCGGCTCATCGAGCCGGGGCCTGCGGCTTCCTGGCCAGGAAGCTCGGTGTCAGATCAGGACGGGCTGTTGCCGGCGATAGCGCCGACCACCACGAGCGCGATGACGACCAGGGCGGCGATGACCATGAGGCCGGCCGGGCTCCGGAAGTCGAACATGGGGATTCCTTTCGGCTAGTTCGGCGACAGGCGTCGAGTGGGGACCGAGGGCCTGCGGACGCGTCGGCACAGCCGGTGCCCTGGGCGTCGCGTATACATAACCAGCCTGTGTGACGGCGCGCGTAGGGGAAAAGGTCCCGATCTTTACCGAAGCCATTCACGTCCGACGAGATATGTGATATGGCAACAGTTCACTCGATGAGTCTTCGGTAAAGACTAGCGGCCCGGCGCCGTGGCCCCGGCGGGGGATCGCCGGAACCCACCCGGGTTGTGAGGCCGGTCACCCCATCCCGGCGGCATGCCGTCCGGCCCGTCGGCCGAAGTACGAGCCGTCGCCGAGCTGCATGCCGGAGGCGTAGCCCTTGGCATCCTGCGCGAGGTTGGCCGCGCAGGCGCCGGCGGCGTAGAGCCCGGCGATCGCGGAGCCGTCCTCGCGGCGTACCTCTCCTTCGACGGTGGTCGCCAGGCCGCCCATGGTGAACCCGGCGTACATCGCCTTGCCGAGCGAGAGGTCATAGGCGCCCCAGGGGCCGGTGTCCTGCGGCTCGGTCCACTCCGGCGCCTTGTGGAGCTCCGGGTCCTCGCCGTCGGCCGCGTGGGTGTTGTAGGAGGTCAGGGTGGCGTTCAGGGTCTCGAAAGGTACGCCCAGGCCGGCCGCCATCTCCTCGACCGTCTCCCAGCCGTCGATGAACGGGCACAGCGGCATCTTGGGGTGCTCGATGTGCGCCGAGTCGACGATCAGGAAGGCGGCCGAGTCCGGCTGCTCCATGACGAAGGCGGCCGTACGCGCGTGGTAGGAGTCCTCCGGCACGAACCGCTTGCCGTGCTTGTTGACGATGATCCCGGTGAGGAGGATCGAGGGTGGGTAGAACGGCGCGGTCTGGAACGGCTCGTCCATGAACCGCCACCGACCGCCCGCCGAGGCACCCAGGCGCAGCCCGAGACCGTCGTCGTAGGTCGAGGCCAGCGGGAAGAGCTTCTCGCCGAGGCTCGGGGTGTGCTCGGCGACCATGTCGGCGTTGCCGACGAAGCCGCCCGCCGCCAGGATCACCGCTTTGGCGCGGATCGCGCCGCGCTCCTCGAACCGGCGCCAGGCCAGGCCGACGACCCGGCCGTCGTCGATCACCAGGTTGGTGGCACCGGTCTCGTAGCGGATCACCGCCGAGGTCTCGGCCAGCCGGTCGGCCATCCGGTCGACGACCAGCTTGGCGCCGCCGGTGTCGCCCGGGACCGGCACCTTGTGGCCGCGTGGTGCCGGGACGGCGAGGTCGCGGAACGGGTGGACCTTCTCGTTGCCGGTGTACATCAGCCCCTCGGTGCCGGGCTGGATGACGGCCTTGCCGGGCCAGAAGGTGCGCTCGAACTCGAACCCCAGCGCCTCGAGCCAGTCGAAGTGCTCGACCGAGTCGTCGCAGTAGGCCCGGATCTTGTCGTCCTCGGGCTCCTTGGAGACCGCGTGGATATAGGCGAACATCTCCGCGGCCGAGTCCTCGATCCCGGTGGCCTTCTGCACCGCGGTGCCGCCGCCGAGATAGAAGTGGCCGCCGGCCATCGCCGAGGTGCCGCCGGGCTCGGCGGCACGCTCCAACACGATCGTGCGGGCGCCGGTGCGGGCCGCTTCCAGCGCCGCCGCTCCGCCGGCCACGCCGAAGCCGACCACGATCACGTCGGTCTCCTCCGACCAGCCGCCGAAGCGCTCCTCGACGTCGGCGGGGGAGAGTACGTCGGGCAGTGCTGTGCCGCTCATGCCGCGCTCCCGTGTAACACGTCGTTCGTAGGACTATCCGGTCGTTCCAATAGGGCGAGTAGTCCTACGAACAGCGTGTTACAGCTCGCGCGGCTCATCGCTTCTCCAGGTAGCAGTCGGCGAGGACCGGGGCGCCGTCCCGGGCCGGATCTTTGGACGAGATGGTGGCTCTGACCAGGATCTTCGGCTCTTCGTCCCATGCCTCGATCGAGATGGTCTCGCCGGGGAAGACGATCCCGGCGAACCGAGCGCCGAACCCGGAGACCCGGGTGGCATCGCCGTCGAGGAGCAGGCCGGTCGCCTCGCGCAGCACGATCCCGTAGGAGCACAGCCCGTGCAGGATCGGCTTCGGGAAACCTGCCTTCGCGGCGAAGGCGGGGTCGGCGTGCAGCGGGTTGCGGTCGCCGCACAGCCGGTAGAGCAGTGCCTGCTGCTCCGTGACGGCGTACGTCGTGGCCGCATCGGGCGCGCGGTCGGGAACCGGCAGTGCCGTCGACGGCCCGCGCTCGCCCCCGAAGCCGCCCTCGCCGCGTACGAAGATCGAGCTCCTGACGGTCCACAGCGGATCGCCGGCCGGCGTCGTGGCGGTGCCCTCCTGGACGATCACGGCGGCCTTGCCCTTGTCCCAGACCTCGGCGATCCGGGTCGCGACGACTGCCTCGCCCGAGGTTGGGATCGGGCCGTTCACCCGGATCTCCTGGGAGCCGTGGAGCACCGAGGCAAGGTCGATGTCGCAGCCCGGCAGGTCCAGCGAGGGCGGCTCGGTGACGTGGAAGGTCGGTGCCACGACCCCGAAGGAGGGCAGCACGGAGAGGGCATCGGAATCCAGGGTGTAGCGCAGCGCGGCCGGGTCGGTCGCGTCGCCGGGACGCGAGCCGGCGCCGATGCCGAGGTGGTAGAGCAGCACGTCGGACGAGGTCCACGAGAACGACTGGGTCGGCAGCGACGCGCCGATGGCCTTGGTCGGGTCGATGGGCATCAGTTCGTCTCCTTGAGGGCGCAGTCCTCGGCGGCCAGGTAGCCGAAGACGAGGGCGGGGCCGATGGTGGCGCCGGGGCCGGCGTAGGTGCGTCCCATCACGGCGGAGGAGACGTTGCCGGCGGCGTACAGACCCTCGATGGCGGAGCCGTCGGCGCGCAGGACGCGGGCGCGCTTGTCGGTAACCAGACCGCCCTTGGTGCCGAGGTCGCCGGGGGCCATCTTGACGGCGTAGAACGGCGCCTGGTCGATGACGTTGAGCGAGCAGTTCGGCTTGACGGTGGGGTCGGAGTAGTACTTGTCGTAGGTCGACTCGCCGCGATGGAAGTCCTCGTCGACGCCGGACTCGGCGAAGCCGTTGAACCTGGCCAGCGTCTCGCGCAGGCCGTCGACGGGCACCTCGATCTTCTCGGCCAGCGCCTCCACGGTCGACGCCTTCACGACGACTCCGTCCTTGAGCCAGCGCCCCGGGAAGGGCTGCTTGGGTCCGAGCCCGGCGAAGATGTAGCGGTTGCGGTAGCGCTGGTCGAAGACCAGCCACGCCGGGACGTGCGAGACGCCCGTCTCGTGGCCCTTGTAGATCTCGTGGACTGCCTCGACGTAGGGGAGCGCCTCGTTCATGAACCGCTTGCCGGCGCCGTTGATGATGATCGAGCCGGGCAGGTTGCGCTCGGCGAGCGCGAACCACGGCCGTCCGGGGAACGGGATCGTCGGGCCCCACCAGGACTCGTCCATCAGGTCGGTGTCGGCCCCGGCCGCGATCCCGGCCAGTATCCCGCCGCCGGTGTTGCTCTGGGCGCCGGTGGTCCACTCGACCGAGGTCGGCGCGGGCAGGTACTTCTCCCGCATCTCCAGGTTCCGCTCGAAGCCGCCGGAGCCGAGGATCACGCCGCGCCGCGCCCTGATCACCGTCGTCGGACCCTCCTCGCCGCGGCGTACCTCGACACCGACGACCCGGCCGCCCTCGGTGACCAGGCCGACCAGCTCGGTCTCGTAACGGATCGGGACGCCGGCGTCGAGAAGCCCCTTGCGCAGCCCGATCGCGAGCGCCGCGCCCATGGCGTACATCTTCTTGCCGAGCAGTCCGGAGAGGATGCGGGCGACCGCGATCTTGACCATCGTGATCGGGCCCCGGATCGTGCGCATGCCGAGGCTGATCTTGCGGAAGTCGGCCTGGGTGACGACCATGTTGGCCGGCGACTTCGTATAGGGCGGATGCAGCCGCGAGAGCTCTTCGCCGATCACCCGGGCGTCGAGCGGGACCGGCTCGACGGAGCGTCCGGCGCCGCGGCCGCCGGGGGCCTCGGGGTGGTAGTCGGCGTAGTCAGGGACCCAGCTGAACCGCACCGGGGTCTTCTCGCAGACGAAGGAGAGCACCTCCGGGCCGCGGCCGAGGAACGTCTCGCGGCGCTCTGCCGGCACGACGTCGCCGACGATCGACTCGAGATAGAGGCTGGCAGCCTCGGCGGAGTCCTTCTGGTGGGCCGCCTCGAGGGCGTGGTTGCGGGGGATCCAGACCCCGCCGCCCGAGCGGGACGTCGAGCCGCCGAAGTAGGCACTCTTCTCGATGACGACGGTCTCGAGCCCGTGACGGCGGGCGGCCGCCAGCGCGGCGGTCATCCCGGCGCCCCCGGCGCCCACGACCACGACGTCGTAGGTCTCCTCGTTCGTCTGACCCATGGTGCTCCTCAACCTCGTGCCATCAGGCGGCGCTATCTAAGAACTGAAACACGTTCTACCATAGACGACGGCCGACGAAACACGCCCAGGGACTCGACAAAACTGAAACGTGTTCTAGTATTGATCCATCGGCAGCGCACGAACCGCGCCGTCCGAGGACATCTGGGACACCATGCAGGAAGGCAGAGCGGTGAGCGAACCGACACAGCGCCCCCACAAGGACGCACAGACCGTCAGGGACGGGGTGCAGGACCTGCTGCCCACGATCAGGGACCGTGCGGAGGAGACCGAGCGTCTCCGGGTCGTGCCCGAGTCGAGCGTCAAGGAGCTGGAGGAGGTCGGCTTCTTCAAGCTGCTGCAGCCGGCCCGCTTCGGCGGTCTCGAGGCCGACCCGGTCGACTTCTACACCTGTGTGCGCGACATCGCCTCGGCGTGCGGATCGACCGGCTGGGTCTCCAGCGTCCTGGGCGTGCACCCCTGGCAGATCGCGCTCTTCGACGACGAGGCCCAGCAGGCGGTCTGGGGTGAGGACCCCGACACGCGGGTGTCCTCCTCGTATGCACCGGTGGGCAAGGCGGCGATCACCGAGGGCGGGTTCAACCTCTCCGGCCGCTGGTCGTTCTCCTCCGGCTGCGCACACGCCACCTGGGTGCTGCTCGGTGGCCTCGTCTTCAACGACGAGGGCCACGTGGTCGACTTCCGTACGTTCCTGGTGCCGCGCGCCAGCTACGAGATCGTCGACGTCTGGAACGTCGTCGGCCTGGCCGGCACCGGCTCCAACGACATCGTGGTCGAGGACGCCTTCATCCCGGAGGCCTTCACGCTCTCCATGGCCGAGACCGGACGCTGCAAGGGCCCCGGTCAGGCTGTCAACACCGGCGACCTCTACAAGCTGCAGTTCCACTCGCTGTTCACCACCACGATCACCACGCCGATCATCGGTATGGCCCGCGGTGCCTACGAGGAGCACGTGACAATGCAGCAGAACCGGGTCCGCGCCTCCTACGGTGAGAAGGCGTCCCTGGACCCCTTCGCCGCCGTGCGCGTGGCGACCGCCTCCTCCGACATCGACGCCGCCTGGGCGCTGCTGATGGGCAACATCCGTGAGCAGCAGGCCTACGTCGCCCGCGGCGAGAAGATCCCGATCACCCAGCGGCTGCGGATCCGCCGCGACCAGGTCCTCGGCACCCAGCGCGCGATCGACGCGATCGACCTGCTCTTCGAGGCCTCCGGTGGCCGCGCGCTGGCTTCGGGCACGCCCCTGCAGCGCGCCTGGCGCGATGCCCATGCGGGCCGCGTCCACGCCGCCAACGACCCCGAGCGGGCACTGCAGATGTACGGCGCCTCGGAGTTCGGGCACAAGGTCGACCCGGGGATGTACTGATGGCGCTGGTGAAAGAGGACGTCGCCCACGACGTCGCGATCAAGACCGAGGCCGCGGGTGAGATCTCGCTGCGCTACTACGATCTGGGTTCGGACCGGGATGACCGGCTGCCGCTGGTGATGCTTCACGGCGGGGGTCCCGGGGCCTCGTCGTGGTCCAACTTCGGCTCCGCGCTGGAGGGCTTCGCTGCCGACTTCCGCACGATCCTGGTCGACCAGCCGGGCTTCGGCGCCTCCGACAAGCCGGAGGTGGTGGGCAACTACTACCGCTTCGCCGGCGACGCGGTGATCGCCCTCCTCGACGGGCTGGGCCTGGAGAAGGTGCACCTGCTGGGCAACTCGCTCGGTGGCGGGACCGCGATGCGGATCGCTCTCACGTATCCGGAGAGAGTGGGACGGCTGGTGCTGATGGGGCCGGGCGGGCTCTCGCTCAACCTCTTCCATGCTGATCCGACCGAGGGCGTACAGCGCCTGATGGACTTCTCCGGCGACCCGACCCGGGAGGCGCTCAAGGCGTTCATCTCGACGATGGTCGTGAACCAGAAGCTGGTCACCGACGAGCTGGTCGAGGAGCGGTTCGCGGACGCGACCGCGCCCGGTGCGCGCGAGGCGATGGCGTCGATGGGCTGGTCGTTCTACAACCCCGAGACCGCCGAGGACGGCATGCTGTGGCGCGAGGCGCACAAGCTCCGCCACCACACCCTGCTCACCTGGGGCCGCGAGGACCGGGTCAATCCGCTCGACGGCGCGTTCCCCGCCTTGAAGCTGATTCCCAAGGCGCAGCTGCATGTCTTCCCGCGTTGTGGGCACTGGGCACAGATCGAGGCCGCCGACGAGTTCCGCGAGGTCGCGGCTTCGTTCTTGAAGAGGCACAAGGAGCGCGCATGATCGACATCAAGTCCATGGGCTACGTACGCGTCACCAGCACCGACCTGGAGGCGTGGCGTACCTTCGCGGAGAAGGTCCTCGGGCTGGTGACGGCCAAGGGCCCGAACCAGGAGCACCTCTACTACCGCATCGACGAGGTCTCGGCCCGGCTCGTGATCGAGCCGGGCGAGGTCGACCAGCTCGCCTGTGTCGGCTGGGAGGTCGCCGACCACACCGCGCTGGCGCAGGCCCGCGAGCACCTGGAGAAGTCCGGGGTCGAGGTGGAGGAGGGCAGCCCCGAGGAGCTCGCCGAGCGCCGGGTGCAGGAGATGCTGCGGTTCCGCGACCCCTTCGACAACGTCTTCGAGCTCTTCCACGGCATCACCTACGAGCGCCGCCCCGCGGTCTCGCCCTACGGCCACACCTTCGTGACCGGTGAGCAGGGGATGGGCCACGTGGTGATCCCGGTCTCCGACGACGTCGAGGCGCTGGAGTTCTACCGCGACACGCTCGGGTTCCGGCTGCGCGACTCGATGAGCATGCCCGGCGAGTTCGCCGGCAAGGAGCCCGGCACCAAGATCTGGCTGCGCTTCCTCGGGATCAACCCGCGTCACCACTCGCTGGCGTTCCTGCCGTTCCCCAACGACTCCAAGTGCGTCCACATCATGCTGGAGGTCGACAAGCTCGACGACGTCGGCCGGGCCCTGGAGCGTGTGAAGAAGTACGGTGCGAAGCTGTCGGCCACGCTCGGGCGGCACATGAACGACGAGATGGTCTCCTTCTACGTGAAGTCGCCGGGTGGTTTCGACATCGAGTTCGGCACCGAGGGGCTGCAGGTCGACGACCACAGGTGGGTCGCCCGGGAGTCCACGGCCGTCTCGTACTGGGGTCACGACTTCGGCGTAGGTCAGTGATCGGGTATGCGTATAGAGGTGCCTGATGGGATGTCTCCCGACGCCGCCGAGGGCTGGCCGCATCCGGAGCTGATCGAGTCCTTCCACGGTCGCTTCGACTTCGAGGCGCCACCGTCTCCACCGGAGACCCCTGCCGACGCGGAGGCGGACGACCGGTTCCGTACGGTGCTGGGCCGGTTCGCCTCCGGGGTCACCGTGATCGCCGCGCAGACCGCGGAGGGGCCGGTCGGGATGACCTGCCAGTCGTTCTCCTCGGTGTCGCTGCGACCACCGCTGATCCTCTTCGCGCCGACCAAGTCCTCGCGCGCCTGGGCCCGGATCCGCCGTGCCGGGCACTTCTCGGTCAACATCCTCGCCGCCGGCCAGGAAGCCGTCTCGAACCAGTTCGCCTCGCGCGCCGCGGACAAGTACGCCGACATCTCCTGGACCCCGTCGGCCCACCACGGCGACCCGCACCTCGAAGGGGCCGTCGGCTATCTCGACTGCGCGGTCCACTCGGTCCACGAGGAGGGCGACCACTACCTCGTCGTCGGCCGCGTCCTGGATCTCGAGGAGGGCACCGCCACCGAGCCGCTGCTGTTCTTCCGGAGCAACTACCGGGAGCTGGACTGACTGGTCCTGGCATGGTTCAGCTTTTACTGAATACATGTGTCGCTGTACTGTCGCGGCATGGTCACCGCCACCACCTCGTCGCTGGACGCCCTCGCCCGGTTCGGGCACGCCCTCTCCGATGCGACCCGGGCCCGGGTCCTGATGCAGCTGCGCGAGGGGCCGGCCTACCCGGCTGAGCTGTCGGAGTCGCTGGGGGTGACGCGCCAGTCGATGTCGAACCACCTGGCGTGCTTGCGCGGCTGCGGCCTGGTCGTCGCGGTTCCCGAGGGCAGGCGCACCCGCTACGAGCTCGCCGACGGCCGCCTCGCGCACGCACTGGCTGACCTCCACGACCTGATCCTGGTCACCGATCCGGAGGCGTGCCGCGACTCCGCCGAGCAGGGCTGCTGCTGATGGGCCACGGACACGGTCACGGACATGGTCACGGCGCCGCCGTGGGCCACGCCGGCGGCAGGCACCGGTGGCGGCTGGCGGTCACCTTCGCCATGGTGGCGGCGTTCCTGGTCGTCGAGCTCGTCGCAGGTCTGTGGTCGGGGTCGCTGGCCCTGATCTCGGACGCCGGGCACATGACGGCGGACGTCGTCGCGCTCGGCGCCGCGCTGGTCGCCACCCGGATCGCGACCCGCGCCGACACCACCGGCCGGAGGACGTACGGCTCCTACCGGGTCGAGGTGTTCGCCTCCGGTCTGACCGTGCTGATCATGCTCGGCGTCTCGGCCTACGTCGTGCTCGAGGCGATCGGGCGCATCGGTGAAGCCTCCGAGGTCCAGTCCGGAGCCATGCTCGTGGTCGGCGCGATCGGCCTGGCGGTCAATATCGTCTCCATGGTGCTCCTGCGTGCGGGAGCCGGTGAGTCGCTCAGCGTCAAAGGGGCCTACTTCGAGGTGGTTGCCGACGCCGCCGGGAGCGTCGGGGTCATCGCGGCCGGCCTGCTGGTCGCGGCCACCGGGCAGCCGTTGTGGGACGTCGCCGTGGCCGTCGCGATCGGGGTCTTCGTGGCCGTACGCGCCGTGGTCCTGGGCCGGCAGGTCCTCTCGGTCCTCGGGCAGCACGTCCCCGACGGGATGGCCGTCGACCAGGTCGTCGCCGATCTCGAGGCGGTCGACGGTGTCGACGGCGTCCACGACCTGCATCTGTGGACGTTGACCTCGGGGATGCACGTCGCGACCGCTCACCTCCTGCTGGACCCCGGCACCGATGCGCAAGAGGTGCTGACCGGCGCGCAGGCCATGCTCGCCACGCGCCACCGCATCGAGCACGCCACGCTCCAGACCGAGACCGCGCCGACCCGGCAGTGCCACGAGGTGACCTGGTGAGCTCCGACCTTCCGATCCGTGTCATCGGCCGACGCGTCGATCTGACGCCGCCCTCGCCCTAGCCGTCCGAGTGCTGCTCGCTCATAGCTCATCGAGCCGCTTGATCGCGGCCGCTTCGTCGGGGTCCGGTGCGGGCTCGTCGAGGAAGGCCTGGGTCACTTCGACGGCGACGTCGGGGGCGAGGCGTTTGAGGCTCATCGCGAGCACGTTGGCGTCGTTCCACAGGCGTGCGCCGCGGGCGATCCACGGCTCCCAGGCGAGGGCGGCGCGGACTCCGGGGACCTTGTTGGCGGCGATCGCGGTGCCGGTGCCGGTCCAGCACATCACCACGCCGACGTCGGCACGGCCCTCGACGACCGCCCGGCCGATGCCGGCGCCCAGATCGGGCCAGGAGGTGGTGGTGAGCACCTCCACCTCTCCGCGCTCGTGCAGGTGGTCGAGCACCGCCCGCGTCGTCTCGTTCTCGTCGTCGGCCCCGAATGCGATCCGCATGACCCCAACCTATCGACAGGCGTAGCGTCGACGGCATGATCCTCGCCTGTCACACGCTGGTCTACTCCGACGATCACGGTGGCCTGGTCGCGATGGTGCGCGTCCCCGGTGCCGACGACGTCCAGATCTACCAGCCGCGGCACCGCACGGCGTACGACTCCTGATCTCAGGCGTGGGTTGCGGGTCCGCCGGGCCCGGTCAGCTTCGCGTTGGGCTGATCCTTCAGGCTGGTGGTGAGCTCCCAGGTGCGCTGGTAGCCGGTGTGCGCGATGCGCCAGCCCTGGGGCGTACGGGCGTAGCGGTCCTCGTAGAAGGCGGCGCCCTCGAGGGCGAACCCGAAGGCGGGGGCGAAGACCTTGTCGTAGAGGTACCAGCGGCCGGTGGCGAGATCGCCGTCGACGGCGATCTCGGGGTGATGGAGGTGGTGCATCGTGATGATCGTGCCGGGCAGGTTGGTGCGCATGTAGTCGACGAGCTCGCCCGGTGAGGTGAACGAGAGCCCGGCGTAGTCGGCGGTGGCGTCATCGCTGAAGCAGCTGGCGAACTCGTCCCACTGCTTGGTGTCGAGGAGGCGTACGTAGCGGTACTTCAGCTGCTCGATCTCCCTGGTGTCACTCATGGATCCATCATAGTAGAACGTGTTCTACAAATGGGTGGCTGTGGGCTGTCGTTCCGCCGCCGGTCGGCCTGATGTCACGACGAGGACCGTCCTCCAGGTGCAGGATCGAGGTGTGGACGGTATGGTCGAGCTGCGCGAGCGGCGGGCGGCGCTGCTGGCGAACCGCTATCTGACCTGGGTCTTCGGGGCGGAGCATCCAGGGGTCGCGGTGGGCGAGGCCTGGGCGGGCCACATCCGGCTCCGCATCCATGCGTCGCGAGCGCCCGCGGCGTCGGCGAGGCCGATCGTGCTCGTCCTCCACGGCGGTGGCTGGTGCTGGGGGACGCCCGAGCAGTCGCGCTGGATGGCCGGACACATCGCCGCCCGCACGGGGGCCGTGGTGGTCGCGCCGGCCTACCGGCTCGCGCCCGAACACCCCTATCCAGCGGCTGTCGAGGACTGCTGGGCCGCGCTGCGGTGGGTCATAGAGAATGCAGCCGACCTCGGTGGCGACCCCGAGAGGATCGCAGTGCTGGGCGACAGCGCGGGCGGCACTCTCGCCGCGGTCCTTGCCCTGAGATCTCTTGAGGAAGCCGATGCGCGGCTCCGCGGTCAGGTGCTCATCTACCCGCTCGTCGATCTCGTCGGTCTGCGCGGGCCGGGGCTGGGTGGCATCGTGGAGAACTATCTCGGCGGCGAGGAGTCGCGAGCCCGGGAGTGGCCGGCCTCGCCGCTGCGGGCCGAGTCCCATTCCGGCCTGCCGCCCGCCCTCGTCCTCACCGCGCAGTTCGACCCGCTGCGCCCGCACGCGGAGCGATACGCCGCGGTGTTGCGTACGGCCGGGGTGGACGTCGCCATGCACTGCCCGCGCCTCGCGACCCACGCCTACATGACCCTCCCCGGCCTCTCGCCGGCCTCGACAGGCGGCCTGGCTCGCGTAGTGGCGTACCTGAACGATGTCCTGGCCCCCTGAGGCCGAGTGGTCAGGGGAGCGCTAGGCGGGTGGCGAGCTTGTCGAGGTAGGTGAGCACGCCGGCCGGCTCGGTGTCGGGGACGCCCCAGATCAGCTCGTCGGCCACCGACCACTCGGCCAGGTCCTCGGGTGTCGGCCGCTTCGCGACGAGGACGCGGACCTCGGGCTTGCCTTCGCGGCCGGCCGACTCCCACTCGTCCTGCAGCGTCTTCACCTTGTCACCGATGCCGGCCTCGGTCGGGGTCGACATCCAGCCCTCCGCGTTGCGCGCGATCCAGCGCAGCGTCTTGGGGCCGCCGCCGGCGCCGACGATCGTCGGGATCCGGCCCTGCGGGGGCTTCGGGTAGGCCCAGGAGGGGCCGAAGGAGACGAACTCGCCGTCGTAGGCCGCCTCCTCCTCGGTCCACAGCGCGCGCATCGCCTCGAGGTACTCCTTGAGCGCGGTGCGCTTGCGGTCGCCCGGGATGCCGTGGTCGGCGAGCTCGTCGGTGTTCCAGCCGAACCCGACGCCCAGCGAGACCCGGCCGCCGGAGAGGTGGTCGAGGGTCGCGATCGTCTTGGCGAGCGTGATCGGGTCGGACTCGACCGGCAGCGCGACGGCCGTGGAGAGCCCGATCCGCGAGGTCACCGCGGCACAGGTTCCGAGCGTGACCCAGGGGTCGAGCGTACGCAGGTAGCGGTCGTCGGGGAGCTCGGCGCCGCCGGTGGGGTGCAGGGCGTCGCGGCGCACCGGGATGTGGGTGTGCTCGGGCACGTAGAACGTGTCGAAGCCGCGCTCCTCGGCGGCGGAGGCGAGCTCGGCGGGCGTGATGCCGCGGTCCGAGGTGAACAGGACGATGCCGTGGCGCATGACACAACAGTAGAACGTGTTCTAGTCTTTGCGGAAGGGATCACCGGGAGAGAGAAGTGAACATGGAAGCCGACTACATCGTCGTAGGCGCCGGGAGTGCGGGCTGCGCCACCGCCCGCAGGTTGGCCGAGAGCGGTGCCAGCGTGATCGTGATCGAGGCGGGCACCAAGGACACCGCCTTCGGGATCAAGAACCTGCTCGAGCTCCCCGGCGCGGTCGCCGCGATGCTCTCCACGCCGCAGCTGAAGAAGCTGGTCGACTGGGGCTACAAGTCGGTCCCGCAGAGCGCTGCCCTCGACCGGGTGATCCCGATGACCCGCGGCAAGGTGCTGGGCGGGTCATCCTCGATCAACGGCATGCTCTGGGTGCGCGGCAACCGCCAGAACTTCGACGACTGGGCGGCCGACGGTGCGACCGGGTGGTCCTACGACGACGTGCTGCCGGCGTTCAAGCGGATGGAGGACTTCGAGGGCGGCGCCGACGAGTTCCGGGGCCAGGGTGGACCGGTCAAGGTGCGCTACCAGAAGGACCTCACCCCGGCGACCCAGACCTGGCTCGACGAGGCGCCCAAGCGGCTCGGGGTCGGTGCGCTCGAGGACTACAACGGCAAGCAGCAGGAGGGTGTCGGCGTCGTCCAGCTCTCCGCGTCCGAGGGACGCCGTTACTCCACCTCCAAGGCCTACCTGCGCGAGGACCCCTTGGACAACCTGCTGATCCTGACCAAGGCGCAGGTCACCCGGGTGCGGATCGAGGGATCCCGCGCCACCGGCGTCGAGGTGGTCGGCGCCGACGGCGACAAGCAGACCATCCGGGCGACCCGTGAGGTCATCGTGGCGGCCGGCGTCTACGGCTCGCCGCACCTGCTGATGCTCTCCGGGATCGGTCATGCCGACCACCTCCGCGAGCACGGCATCCAGGTCCACGCCGACCCGCCCGTCGGCGACAACTTCCACCACCAGCGCGTCGTGCCGGTCGACGTCCGGCTGGACTCGGCGCGGCGGCGGCCCCCCCCCGCCCACTTCGCCCCGGGCGTCGCC
>NZ_JBHVGB010000115.1:0-18988 GCF_042801335.1 Nocardioides sp. NPDC057577
GGCATGACGAGCCGACTCGGCGGGGTCATCTGGCGATCGGAGCGGCGGTGGCGTACGTGATCGTGATCAGGTCGGCGGGGGAGAGTTCGATGTCCAAGCCGCGTCGTCCGCCGGAGACGTAGACCGAGTCGTACGTCGTCGCGGACTCGTCGACCACGGTCGGGTGGGGACGCTTCTGGCCGACGGGTGAGATCCCGCCGGCGACGTAACCGGTCGCACGCTCGGCCGCGCTCACCTCGGCCATCTGCGCCTTCGAGCCACCCAGCGCGCGGGCGAGTGCCTTGAGGTCGAGCTGGCCGGTGACGGGGACGATGCCGACGACGAGCTTGCCGTCGAGGGAGGCCATCAGCGTCTTGAAGACCAGTTTCGGCTCGACGCCGAGAGCCTCGGCAGCCTCGAGGCCGTAGGACTCGGCGCGCGGGTCGTGCTCGTAGGGGTGCAGGGTGTAGTCGATGCCGGCCTCGGTGAGCGCGACGGTCGCCGGCGTGCCACCACCGGCCCGCTTCCCGGCCTGCTTCTTGGCCATCAGTTGGGGGACCACTTGGTGCGGGCGACCTCGGTCGCGGGCAGTGAGGGGATGACGTTCATCGCCTTGAGCTCGGAGCGAAGCAGGTCGGTGACCATGCCGAGGCGTACGCCGGCGTCGGGTGCCTCCAGGAGCGACTGCCGGTCGGGCATGGGCAGGGGCGTGGTGGCCGAGATGGTCCAGGAGAGGAACTCCGGGTCCTTCGGGAGCGAGCCGGAGAACGGGTCGTCGCGGAACTCCAGCAGCGCGGCCCGGTAGGCGGTGAAGGTCGCGCGTGCGGTGTCGACGATGGCGTTCGGGACCGAGACGTGGTCCTCGGGAAGGTCTTCGACATCGGCGACGGGGAAGTCGCCCGAGCTGACCAGGCTGTCCATCCGGATCCGGTCGACCGCGAGCACCTCGAGGTCGAAGGAGCCGTCGTCGTGCCGCTCCACCTCGGTGATCAGCAGCTTCACCCCGACGCGGTAGAGCGACTGGGCGCCGGTCTCACCGACCTCGTAGCCCTCGCGGATCGCGACGGAGCCGAAGTGGCGGTCCTCCTCTTCCTGGCGGAGCAGGTGGTGCACCATCGCGCGGTAGCGGTCCTCGAAGACGCGCAGCGGAAGCGTCACGCCGGGAAACAGGACCGCGTTGAGCGGGAACATGGGTAATCGCTGGCGCTCGTTCACGGGCACCAACCTATGGGGGCCGCGGGCGTGTGCGCCCACGAACCCCCGTGTTGTTTCAGCTGCCGACCCGAGCGGTCAGTCGTCATAGACCGCCCGGTCGATCTTGGTGTGGTAGCGCTGACCGCTGGCGGCGCCGAGGACTGCCCCGACGAGCATCACGACCAGGAGGGCGATGCCGGTGATCAGTGCGCCCCAGCTGAGCTGGTCGGTGCTCAGCCCCACGCTGGGCAGGTCGACCTGCCGCATGATGTCGTAGCTGGCGCCGAACAGCGTGCCGGCGACGGCAGCGATGATCATCACCACGATCGCCACGATCCACACGCCCAGACCCTGTCGGCGGGCATCGAAGCGGGACATCCGAGCGGCGACGTACCCGCCGGCGTAGTAACCGACGAACATCACCACGGCAAGCGTGATGGCCGCCGCGATACCGACCGAGCCCGACATCTCCTGCAGGTCCGTCTGGGTCCAGTTCTGGTTGGCGCCGACCGCCGAGGCGACGGCGCTGATGGTCGCTCCGAGAAGGACCGTGACTCCGACCGCTACCAGCCAGCCGAAGAAGCAGGCGCCCCAGTTCATGCCTCCGTAGGTGTCGTGGAGAGCGGCACGTCGGCCCTCTTGGGCGTGGCGGTGGTGCTCGACGGCGTCTCCTGCGCGCAGGTGGCCGGCCTCGCCCTCGGCGTTGTGCGGGCGCTCGACGCGGTCATCGTGGCCGACGACCGCCGGACCACCCGGGTGGTAGTCGCGGGTCGAGGCGTGGTTCTCGTCGACGCCGGGCTGGTTCTCGTCTGCTTGCTGGTGTTGTCGGTGGAACGGTCGTGTCAGTGCCATGACGATCCTCCTTTGGTGGGTCAGGTGTCCGAGTACCCGGATCGGGGTGCCGTATGCGTCTCCGCCGCGTGTCGCGCAGCGTCCACGTGGCGTCGGCAGATCGGCTCCGGAGGCTGCCCACTCGTAGACTTGAGGCATGATCCGCCGCATCGACCTCAGGGGCGCCGACCCCACTGTTGACTACCGCGCTGCCGTGCCGCGCGCCGAGTTCGACATCGAGGCCGCCACGCATGCGGTGCAGCCGATCATCGACGCCGTCCGCGAGCGTGGCCAGGAGGCGATCGCGGAGTTCTCCGAGAAGTTCGACGGCGTGCGTGTCGACGACATCCGGGTCCCGGCCGCGGCGCTGACCAAGGCCCTCGACGAGCTGGACCCGGCGATCCGGGCCGGGCTCGAGGAGTCGATCGCGCGGCTGCGTACGACCTGTGCCGCCGAGCTCGAGGAGGACGCGGTCACCGACCTGGCGCCTGGCGCGCGGGTGACGCACCGCAAGGTGCCGGTGGGGCGCGTGGGGCTCTACGTGCCCGGTGGTCTGGCTCCGCTGGTCTCCTCGGTGCTGATGAACGTCGTCCCGGCCCAGGTGGCCGGGGTGCCTTCGATCGCGCTGGCCTCGCCGCCGCAGAAGGAGTTCGGTGGCTTGCCGCAGCCGACCATCCTGGCCGCGTGCGCGCTGCTCGGCGTCGAGGAGGTCTATGCCGTCGGTGGTGCCCAGGCGATCGCGATGTTCGCCTATGGGGTCGACCCGTGCGAGCGCGTCGACATGGTCACCGGTCCCGGCAACATCTACGTGGTCACCGCCAAGCGCCTGCTCAAGGGCCAGGTCGGGATCGACTCGGAGGCCGGCCCGACCGAGATCGCGATCCTCGCCGACGAGACGGCCGAGGCCGCCTACGTCGCCGCCGACCTGATTTCCCAGGCCGAGCACGACCCGCTCGCGGCCTCGGTGCTGGTCACCGACTCCGAGACGCTCGCCGCCGACGTGGAGGCCGAACTCGACAAGCAGGTCGCTGCGACCAAGCACGTCGAGCGGATCCGTACGTCATTGACCGGTGCGCAGTCGGGCATCGTGCTCGTCGACGACATCGACCAGGGCGTCGAGGTCGTGAACGCGTACGCGGCCGAGCACCTCGAGATCCACACCGCCGATGCCGCACGGGTCGCCGGCCGGATCCGCAACGCCGGCGCGATCTTCGTCGGCTCCTACGCTCCGGTGTCGCTGGGTGACTACTGCGCCGGGTCCAACCACGTGCTGCCCACCGGCGGCTGCGCCTGCCACTCCTCGGGTCTCTCGGTGCGCGCCTTCACCAAGTCGATCCACGTCGTCGACTACTCCCGCGAGGGGCTGGCGGCGGTCAAGGACCACGTGGTCACCCTCGCCGAGGCCGAGGACCTGCCGGGCCACGGCGCTGCCGTGTCGGTGAGGTTCTCCTCATGAGCTGGCCCCCGATCCGGGAAGAGCTCGCCGGGATCGAGCCCTACGGCGCGCCGCAGCTGGACGTCCCGGTCCAGCTCAACGTCAACGAGAACCCCTACCAGCCCTCCGCCGAGACGATCGCCGACATCGCGGCCAGCGTCGGACAGGCGGCGCGCACGCTCAACCGCTATCCCGACCGTGAGTTCGTCGCGCTGCGGGAGGGGCTGGCTGCGTACCTCTCCTCGGATGTGGAGGCGCAGATCACGCCGGAGCAGGTGTGGGCGGCCAACGGGTCCAACGAGGTGATGCTGCAGCTGCTGCAGGCCTTCGGCGGCCCGGGGCGCACCGCGATCAGCTTCGCGCCGACGTACTCGATGTATCCGGAGTACGCCCGCGACACCAACACCGAGTGGCTGGTGGGCCACCGCGAGCAGGACTTCGCGATCGACCTCGACAAGGCGCGCGGGCTGGTCGAGGAGACCCGGCCGCACGTCGTACTCCTGCCGAGCCCCAACAACCCGACCGGCACCGCGCTGCCGCTGGAGGCGGTCGCGGTGCTGTGCGAGGCGGTCGGCGACGGCGGGATCGTCGTGGTCGACGAGGCCTACGGCGAGTTCCGGCGGACCGGGGTGCCCTCGGCGCTGGAGCTGCTCTCCGAGCACCGCAACCTGGTGGTCACCCGCACGATGTCGAAGGCGTTCGCCGGAGCCGGGCTGAGGCTCGGCTACCTGGCTGCCGACCCGGCGATCTGTGACGCGATCCGCGTCGTACGCCTGCCCTACCACCTCTCCGCGGTGACCCAGGCGGCGGCGAGCGCGGCCCTGCGGCACGCGCCGGAGCTGCTCGGCTATGTGGCCTCGCTTCGCCGGGAGCGGGACTCCCTGGTCACCTGGCTGCGCGGAGCGGGCCTCGAGGTGGCCGACTCGGACGCCAACTTCGTGCTCTTCGGCCGCTACGCCGACCGGCACGCCGTCTGGCAGGGACTGCTCGACCACGGCGTGCTGATCCGCGAGACCGGGCCCGACGGATGGCTGCGGGTCTCGGTCGGGACCCCCGAGGAGATGGCCGCCTTCAAGCAAGCGTTGACCGATGTGAATGGAGAACGAGCATGACCGCACGCACCGCGCGGATCGAGCGGGAGACCTCGGAGTCGAAGGTCGTCGTCGAGGTGGACCTCGACGGCACCGGACGGGTGGACGTCGCGACCGGCGTCGGGTTCTACGACCACATGCTGACCGCGTTCGGACGGCACTCGCTGGTCGACCTGACCGTGCACTCCGAGGGCGATGTGCACATCGACGCCCACCACACCGTCGAGGACACCGCGATCGTGCTCGGCCAGGCGCTGCGCGAGGCGCTGGGGGACAAGAAGGGGATCCGCCGCTACGGCGACGCGACCGTCCCGCTGGACGAGGCCCTGGTGCGGTGCGTCGTGGACGTCTCCGGGCGGCCCTACTCGGTCCACACCGGTGAGCCGGAGGGCCAGCAGTACGTGCTGCTCGGCGGCTCCGGGGTGCCCTACCTCGGCTCCCTGACCCAGCACGTCTTCGACTCCATCGCCCACCACGCCCACCTGACGCTGCACGTCAACGTGCTCGCCGGGCGCGAGCCGCACCACATCGTGGAGACCCAGTTCAAGGCGTTCGCGCGGGCCTTCCGCGACGCGATCGCCTACGACCCGCGCGAGACCGGGATCCCGTCGACGAAGGGCGCCCTGTGAGTGCTCCTTCGGTGGTCGTGCTCGACTACGGCTCCGGGAACGTACGCTCCGCCGTCCGCGCCGTCGAGCGCGCCGGCGCCTCGGTCTCGCTGACGGGGGATCTCGACGAGGCGATGGCTGCCGACGGGCTGCTGGTGCCCGGCGTGGGTGCGTTCGAGGCCTGCATGAAGGGCCTGCGGGCGATCCGCGGCGAGCGGATCATCGCCCGGCGGCTCGCCGGCGGTCGTCCGGTCATGGGGATCTGCGTCGGCATGCAGATCCTCTTCGAGACCGGCATCGAGCACGGTGTCACCACCGAGGGGTGCGGTGAGTGGCCCGGTGTCGTCGAGCGACTCCAGGCACCGATCGTGCCGCACATGGGCTGGAACACGCTCGACGTCCCGGCGGGTTCGTCGCTGTTCGCGGGTGTGGAGAAGGAGCGGTTCTACTTCGTGCACTCCTACGGCGTGCGCGACTGGACCCTGGTCACCAACGACCGCACGGTCGCGCCGCTGGTCACCTGGGCCGAGACTGGGCCTGATTCCGGGGCTGGCGACCGGTTTGTGGCCGCCGTCGAGAACGGCCCGCTGAGCGCCACCCAGTTCCACCCGGAGAAGTCCGGCGACGCCGGTGCCGCGGTCCTGCGCAACTGGGTGCTCTCCTTGAAGGCGGCGTAGGTGGCCCAGACCGGAGCCCGGGCGAAGGCCCGTGCCGAGCGCGAGCGGCTGGCGGCTGCAGCCGCCGAGGAGCGGGCCGCCCGGGATGCCAGGTCCGCCGAGCGCCGTGCGCGGCGTGAGCGGTTGGCCAGGTGGGTTCCGGCTCGCCGGCCCCGGCCGGTCAGTGCGCTCGCGGAGCGCCGGCGGCGCAACGTACGGATCCTGATCGTCGTCCTCCTTCTCCTCAACGCGCTCGTCTACCTGGTCACCGAGGACGTCGGCACGGTCGTCTTCGCGGCCATCGCGTCGGTGATGGTCGCGCCGGTGGTCTACACCCTCCTGTTCCGCAGGTAGCCGATCCGCCGGTGCGGACGGTCACAGCCCGATCGTCGTGAGGTAGAGATCGCCGAACCCGCTCGCGCCGAGGATGGACGCCCAAGCGGCCAGGAGCATGAACGGACCGAACGGCACCGCGGTCTTGCGGTGTGCCCCGCGGCCGAGGATCAGGGCGATGCCCGCGGCCGCCCCGAGCACGAAGGCGCCGAAGGCAGCGGTCAGGAAGGTCCCCCAGGAGAGGTAGGCGGTCATGCCGCCGATCACCCCGGCGAGCTTGACGTCTCCGAACCCGATCCCACGGGGTGCGATGAGCGCGATGCTCAGGAAGAACCCGAACAGGACCAGCGCCCCGATCCCGGCTCTGCTCAGTGCCGCGGTGTCCGCGCCGAGGACGAGGAGCGCCGCGAGGAGCGGGTACGCCGGGAGCACGATCGCGTTCGGCAGCCGCCGCACGTCGAGGTCGATGAGCGCGAGCGCCATCGCGACGGCCGCGAAGACGAGGTATGCCGCGAGGAGGGACGGCCGGTCGGCGAACTCGAGTCCGGCGAACGCGAACAGCAACCCGGTGCCGGCCTCGACCAGCGGATAGCGCGGGCTGATCGGCTCGCCGCAGTCGTAGCAGCGTCCGCGCAGGAGCAGCCAGCCGAGCACAGGGACGTTGTATCGGGCTCGGATCGGCGTGTCGCACCGCGGGCACGCCGAGCGCGGGCGCACGACCGAGGCTCCACGCGGCACCCGGTGGGTCACGACGTTGAGGAAGGAGCCGACCGCGAGCCCGTACACGGCGCAGACGGCGGCGACCAGCACCGTGGTCCCCCCGGTCATCGGGTGTGGCTCCAGCTCAGGACGCTGACCTGGCGTCTTCCCGGCACGGGGGAACCGCTCGGGTCCCAGAGCTGGACGCGCGCGGTGAGCGCGAGCCTTGCAGGACTCGCCGGGCAGCTCGGCGAGTCGGGACACACGTACACCTTGAGCTGGACCAGGGTGCCGTTGAACCCCCACCCCGGCGAGTTGTCGGGGAGTTGGATGACGGCGTCGTGGAAGGACGGGTTCCCCTGGGTGGAGAAGTCCAGGGAGCGGGAGATCACGCCGAAACGGAACACCTCGGCCTGCTGCAGGTTGCTGAGGTTCAGCTGGATCCGGGAGACCGGCGCGTAGGTGGTGCCCTGGACGTAGAAGACGCCGTGGTAGCTGCCTCCGGAGGGGCCGACGCCGATGAGGTTGCAGCCGCCGCCGAGGGTGAGGCAGTTCGCGGCCCCGAGCCCGGCGTCGGTCTGGGCCCGGAGCTGCGGGACGTAGAGCTCCAGCTCGAGGCGTACGGCATCGAGCTCGACGTTCGCGGCGGCGCCGAGGTTCTTGGCGATGGTGGCGGTGAAGTCGACCTTCGTGCCGGTGTAGCCGTTGGTGTGAACGGCCCGCTGCAGCGCGTTGAACACGGTGGGCTGCTGGGCGCGCAGGTCGACCGTCTGGGTGGTGAGCGTGCCGGGGCGGTCCAGGTTGAACGAGCCCAGGGCGCTGCCGCCGGCCGGGGTGAGGGTGATGGTCGAGGCGGTGCCCGCGTTGTTCTGCGAGGCTTTGTGGCGTACGAGGAGCCGTGCCTGTTTGACCACCGACCCCTTCGGGATCGTCGCCGGCGAGGTGAAGCCGGTCATGGTGAGGGTGCGGGAGACGGTGTTGGCCCCGCCGTTGGGCCGGAACCAGGTCGCGGAGCCGTTGCCGGTGTCGCGGAGGGCGGCGGCGCTCGCCCCGACGAAGGTGTTGTCGCTGCCGGCCGGGGTCACGCTCGGCGTGCCGCTGGTGGTCAGCGGGTCCCCGTCGTCGCCGGTCGCCTCGGTGAACGAGGTCAACGTGGAGGTCCCCGACTTGAGCCCGTAGAGGGCGATCGGGGGCCGGTCGCTGTGGTAGCTGCCACAGATCTCGACGTTGGCGTTGCCGTCGACCCGCAGGCGGCTGTCGCCGCCGAAGACGAACTGGACCCCTTGGGTGCTCACGTCGTCGATCGGGTTGCGGCAGTTGCCGTCCGTGGGGAAGCGCGGGGCGGTGAGGCTGTTGCCGACGGGGTCGCCGGCGATCAGGCCGCCGACGCTGACCTTCCACTCGCTGCCACCGCCGCCGTTGGTGTCGCTGTCGTACATCGGGTCGTTGGCGCCGTTGTGGAAGTCGAAGTAGTAGGTGCCCGGCTTGAACCAGAAGACGCTGTTGCGGCAGGAGTTCTTGTCGGTGAGGTTGTTCAGCGCCGCGGCGTCGTCGTAGTAGCCGGGCTCGAAGGTGACGACCCCGGGGCAGCTGGTCGGCGGGGTCCGCAGCGGCGGTACGCCGGTCCCGGTCACGATCGGGTCGCTGGGATATCCGGGGTCGGCCACGGTCCCCGCGCTGCAGTCGACCAGCGGCGCGTGCAGGGCCGAGACGGGTGCGCAGCCGGTGTGGGCCCGGATCGAGGTGCTGCCCACGATGTCGCCGTTGCTCACCGCGATGTTCGAGTTGGACCAGATGCCGCCGTGCACGCGCAGCGTGTTGCCTCCGCTCGCGCTCGAGGCGAGTCCGGTCTCACCGCCGGTGCCGAGGGTCAGGATGGCGTTGCCGGGCTTGTTCTGGTTGGTGATCGGCACCGGTGAGCCCTGGGCCCCGGTGGAGTCCTCGGCGACGCACTCGACCCGCGCGGAGGTCGGCGCGTCACCGCTGGCGACCGACGCGGGGTAGAAGCCGGGGAGGTCGAGGGTGCCGACCGCGTCGTCGGTGGGGTCGCCGTTGTTGTCGGTGTCCGCGCCGAAGCAGCCGGTGCCGTCGTCGGAGTTGTCGAAGGCCCAGTCGGCGGGCTCGGCGGCGGTCCCGCCCCAGTGGCCGGTACGCAGGTCGTTGATGGCGACCTGGGCGGCTCCGTCGGCGGCGTAGCTGGAACCGGCCACCTCCCGCAGCGCCACGGTGGCCCGCAGGGAGCCGTCCCCGCGAACCAGCACGGTGCCGACGACGAGCGCCACGGTGGTGACGATGATCAGTGCGAAGACGAGGATCGCTCCGTCGTCGCTTCGCAGGCGCAGGAGTGGGCGCAGGCGCGGGCCGGTCATGTCTGTCTCCGTTCGCCCAGCAGGGTCGCGGCGTAGGTGGGTAGGTCGATGCCGGTGCTGTCGTGGATCGAGAGCGCGAGGGTTACGACGACGGGTACGTCCTCGCCGGCTCCGGTGCATGAGCTGCCGGCGCCGGCGGCGTCCGCGCACGCCAGGACGGGAGCGGCGGCGAGCCGGTCGGCGACCTCGACGGTCGCGGGCCGGCTGCCGCACCGTACGCGGAAGAGCCGGCCGCCCTCGGCCGAGGTCTGGTAGGCGTAGGTGACCTTCACGGTCGCGCCGGGGTCGGTGGATGTCAGCGAGTCGTGCTCGGTCCAGGCCAGGGTCACGACCGGCGACGCCCCGGCCGCGTCCCCGCTCAGGGCGCAGGCGGGGAGGTCGACCGACTGGGCCAGCGGGAAGGTGTGGGTGGCTGTGTCGTAGGTCGAGGAGCGCACGCCGATGCTGGCGACGTCGCGCTGCCAGTAGGCCGAGACGAACTGGACGTCGTGCGACTCCGAGAGCCGCGCCTGGGTGTCGACGGTGGTGCGCAGGTAGCTGAGCACCACGCCGGTGAGGGCCGTGACGACGACTCCGACGATGGCGACGGTGACGACCATCTCGATCAGGGTGAACCCGGCCTCCTCGGCGGGGTCGGGGCGGCGGCTCATCCGCACACCGCCATCGTCGGGCCGCACGGTCTGCGCAGCAGCACGGTCAGCCGTTCGGCGGCCCGGCCGTCGGAGGCGGCGAGGGTGATCTCGATCTGCTGGACGCCGGTGTCGTTGCCCGAGCAGGCGCCGGCGACGCCCCCGTCGGGCGGCACCCGCTTGGCCACCGCCTGCTCGGCGGTGTAGCCCGACGGCACCGTGAACCCGACCGTAGCCGGGCTGTAGGCGTTCGCTCCGGCGCACGGCACGTAGCGGTCGGCGGCGGAGGCGACGTAGTCCTGGATCGACTCCGCGTAGCTGCGCGCGTAGGCGCCTCCGGTGGTCTGTTTGCGATGGATGTCGGAGGAGGTGATGCTCATCTGGAGCCCGGTCACGACCGCGACCCCGGCGATGCCGAGGATCGAGACCGCGACCAGCACCTCCACGAGCGTCTCGCCCCGGTCACTGCGCCACGGCACGTTCACGTCGCGCCCCTCACATCTCGACCTGGGTGAACACGCCGTACATGGCCGAGACCAGCGCGACGGCGACGAAACCGACCACGAGCCCCATCGTGACGATGACGAGAGGCTCGAACAGCGCGGTGAGCTTGGCGATCTTGTAGTCGAGCTCGGTCTCGAAGTACTCGCCGGTGACCTCGAGCTGGGTGTCGAGGGACCCGGTGTCCTCGCCGACCCGCAGCATCTGCGTGGCCGTCGCGGGGAACAGACCGGTACGAGCCAGCGGCCCGGCGATCCCCTGACCCTCGAGCATCTGCTCGGCCACCGCACCCAGACGCTTGACGTAGACACGGTTGCGCAGCGCGTCGGTGGTGACCGCGAGCGACTCGGTCAGGTTGACGCCGGCGCTCACCATCGAGCCGAGCACCCGGCAGAACCGCTCCACGAGTGCATAGGTGATGGCCTCGCCGAGCACCGGGATCCGGAGCAGCAGCGCGTCGCGGGCGTACCTGCCGCGCCTGGTCCGGGTGATGGCCACGTAGAGCAGGCAGACCGCGCCGAGGGCCAGGCCCAGCGCCCACCACCAGTGGCCGAGGAAGTCGGTGACGGCGAGCAGGATCCGGGTGGGCAGGGGAAGCGTGGCACCGAGGTCGACGAAGAAGTCCTCGAACTTCGGCAGTACGTAGACGGCGAGCACCACCACCGTCACCACCGACATGGCGGCCACGACGAGCGGATAGGTCAGCGCCGACTTGATCTTGCGGCGGGCCTGCAGGTCGCGCTCGATGTAGCGGGAGAGCCGCGCCAGGACGAGGTCGAGCTCACCGGTCGACTCCGCCGAGCGCACGATGCTCCGGTAGAACGGCGCGAAGACCTTGGGGAACTCGTCGAGGCAGTCCGAGAAGCGCTCGCCGGAGCGCAGTCCGTCCTCGATCCGGTTCATCATCCGCCGCAGCGAGGAGTTCTCGCTCTCGGCCCCGATGGTGTGCACCGCCTCCAGGATGGGCAGCCCGGCGCGGAGGAACGCCGCGATCTGCCGGGAGAGGTGCATGACCTCCTCACGCCTGATGCGCGGTCCGGAGATCTCGTACTGCCACAGGCTCTTCTTCTCGCTCACCCGAAGCTGGTGCAGCTGCTGGTCGTAGAGGGAGACCTCGGCATCGGACCGGCTGGGAGCCTTCTGCGTCCCCTTGACCGGGCGGCCGTCGGTCGTGATGCCGACGTAGGCGTACTTGGGCATGGTCAGACTCCTGCGACGTAGATCGAGCGCATCACTTCGGCAGCGGTGGTCCTGCCCTCGCGGACGAGCCGGACCGCCTGCTCCTGCAGGGTGCGCATGCCCTGGCTGCGGGCGAGCTTGCGCATCTCGTCGTGCGGCGCCCGGTCGATGAGGAGCTCCCGCACCTCGTCGGTGACGGCGAGGAGCTCGTAGACGCCGATGCGGTCGAGGTAGCCGGTGTGGGCGCAGAGGTGGCAGCCGGTGCCGCGCAGGAACCGGTCGGAGGCGACGTCGTCCTCCGGGTCGCCGAAGCTGCGCAGGAAGGCGAGCTCGTCGGGAGAGGGCTGGTACGCCTCCAAGCAGCTGGTGCAGCTTCGCCGGACCAGGCGCTGGGCGACGACCGCGGTGACCGAGGAGGCGATCAGGAACGTCTCCACGCCCATGTCGACGAGCCGGTAGAGCGCCGAGACCGCCTCGGTCGCGTGCAGCGAGGAGAGCACGAGGTGGCCGGTCAGGGCCGACTGGACCGCGATGCGGGCGGTGTCGACGTCCCGGATCTCGCCGACGAGGATGATGTCGGGGTCCTGGCGCAGGATGGACTTCAGGCCGCCGGCGAAGGTGATCCCGGCCTGCTCGTTGATCTGGATCTGGTTGATCGAGTCGAAGGTGTACTCGACGGGGTCCTCGATCGTCATGATGTTGCGCTCGGTCGTATTCACCTCGCCGAGCGAGGCGTACAGGGTGGTGGTCTTGCCGCCACCGGTCGGGCCTGCGCAGATCACCATCCCGAAGGGGGCGTGGATGAGCTGCCGGTAGCGCTCGGCGACCTCGGCGGGCATGCCGAGCTGCTGCATCTGGAACAGGGAGCGGGACTTGTCCAGGAGCCGCAGGACGATCTTCTCGCCGCCGACGACGGCGGTGGTGGCGACCCGGATGTCGACCTCGCGGCCCTCGACGACCATCGAGATCTGACCGTCCTGGGGCCGGCGCCGTTCGACGATGTTCATCCCGCCGAGGATCTTGATCCGGCTCACCACCGCGGGGCCGATCGACCCGGGCAGGTCCAGGACGTCGGTGAGGGCGCCGTCGATGCGGTAGCGGACCCGGACCCTCTCCCCGTACGGCTCGATGTGGATGTCGGAGGCGCGGTCGCGCAGCCCCTGGGTGATCACCATCTGCACGACCCGCACGACCGGTGCGTCCTCGTTGGCCCGGGCGCCGTCGAGACCGGCCGCCTCGCGGCGCAGGGCGTCGCGGGTCTCGAACGCCTGGATCTGGCCGTCGACCTCCCGGGTCGCCTTGTAGGCGCTCGCCAGGGCCAGGTCGAGGGCACGGTGGGTGGCGACGAGTCCGATCACGGAGCGGCCGACGGCGGCGCTCAGCCGGGCCAGGTGCTCGGGGGAGGGGTCCACCACGGCCAGGAAGGCCCGGTGCTCGTCGGCCGTGAACGGCACCGCCCGCAGCGTACGAGCCTGGTCGGCGCCGAGCAGTGCGACCGCGTCGGGCTGCGGTGACGTACGCCGGAAGTCGATCGTCTCGGCGCCGTAGTGGTCGGCGAGCGTGCGGGCCAGGTCCTCGTCGCTGATCGCCCCGGCCGCGATCAGCCGCTCGGCGAGGGTGTCCCCGCCACCGGTGCCGCGGGCGGCGTCGACCTGGTGGGGAGCCAGGCGTCGGGAGGAGATCAGCAGCGCGGCGAGCCGGTCGTCGGCGCCGACCTCGGCTGCCGGTGAGGACTGCGCGGCGGGGTCGTCGCGGCGCTGGGTGCGGAGCCTCATCGGGTCACGCTCCTCAGCGAGGTCGCGTACCGCGGCCGGGTCTCGACGTCCTGCGGGTAGAGGCTGCGCGCGAGCGCCTCCTCCTCGGCCACGGTGCCCTCCTGGACCAGGCGGGAGAGCGACTGCTCGAGGGTGAGCATCCCGTCGCGGGACCCGGTGACCAGGCTGTTGCGCAGCTGGTGGGTCTTGCCCTCCTTGATCAGGTTGCGCACCGCGGGGGTGGCGACGAGCATCTCGTACGCGGCGGTCATCCCGCCTCCGATCTTCGGGATCAGCCGCTGGTAGACCACGCAGCTGAGCGCGGCGGCCAGCTGGACCCGGATCTGGGCCTGCTGCTCGGCGGGGAAGACGTCGATCATCCGGCCGATGGACTGGGCGGTGTCGTTGGTGTGCAGGGTCGCGAAGACGAGGTGGCCGGTCTCGGCGACGGTTAGCGCGAACCGGATCGACTCCAGGTCGCGCATCTCGCCGACCAGGAGTACGTCGGGGTCCTCGCGGAGCACGCTGCGCAGCGCGTCGGGGAAGGTGGCGGTGTCGGTGCCGACCTCGCGTTGGTTGACAGCGGCGACCTTGTGGTCGTGGACGTACTCGATCGGGTCCTCGACGGTGATGATGTGGCAGCCGCGGCTGGTGTTGATCAGGTCGATGAGCGAAGCGAGCGTGGTCGACTTGCCCGACCCGGTCGGGCCGGTCATCAGGATGAGCCCCTGGTGGCGCAGGGCCAGGGCACGCAGCGCGGGCGGCAGGCCGAGGGCGTCGGGGGAGGGGATGGTGCGCGGGATCATCCGCAGGGCGACGGTGCTGAGCCCGCGCTGGGTGAACGCGTTGCCGCGGATCCGGGCGTGCTCGCGCCAGGAGAAGGAGAAGTCGTACTCGTGGCTGCTCTGCCACGCCGTCGCCTGTGCAGGGGTCAGGACCTCGGCCAGCAGCGCGTCGGTGTCCTCGGCGGTGAGTACGTCCGTGCCCGGTGCCGGGGTGAGGGTCCCGTCGACCCGCAGCATCGGCGGGAGGCCGACCGAGAGGAGCAGGTCGGTGCCGCCGGCGTGCCAGACGGCCGCGAGCAGCTGGTCGACCCGGCTGCCGGGTTGGAGGGTGGTCTGCATGGGATGCCCCTGGTGTCTTGGAGGAGGGAGTTGTGCCGGGGGAGGGCCGCTGGGTCGCGGCCCTCCCGGGCGGGTGGGGTCACTAGCAGGTGGTGGCGCCGGCGGGCATTGCGCCGGTGGCGTCGACCGTCGTGGCGTTGGTGATGGTCGAGGGGCCGGTGGGTTCATTCCGCAGGAAGTTGCCGACGAGGTCGCCGACAGTCGTCGGGTAGGCGTCGTTGTCGGCCCGGTAGGCCTCGATCGCGGTCTCGACGGTGCGAACCTCGGTCTTGCAGGCGGCCTCGGTGCCGCGGTTGTTGATTCCGCTGACCGAGAAGACCACGACGCCGGCGAGGACGCCGAGGATGAGGATGACGATCACGAGCTCGATGAGGGTGAATCCGCTGTCGTCGCGACGGGCCTGACGGACGCGGGTGAGTGTGTTCTGCAGCATGACTGGGTTTCCTTTGGGTGGAGGCGGTTTGGTCGGCAGGCCCGAGTGCCGATAGGAATTTCAACCGCGCGCATCAACCCGTAAACCGGAACAAATAGGCCGTATACCCAATCAAGGTGATGCACCGATTGGCTACCATCTGTATCCACTTTCAACGCCATACATACCCATGGGGGCATGCGATGACGGGCGCATCCCGAATGCCTCCTCCTACCGTGTTTCGCCAGGTGAGAGTGCCTTTCTGGGATCGAGTGGCGGCTCCGTCCTGCTGCTCTGGCTAGGGTGGGCGGATGGCAGTGAAGACGACCTGGACCGACGAGGATCCGAGGGCCTTCGTCGAGGGCGTTACCGCCCCCGGGAGACGGCGAGACGCGCTGCGGCTGCTCGAGCTGATGCAGCGGGCGACCGGTGTCGAACCCCGGATGTTCGGCTCCGCGATCGTCGGGTTCGGGGCGTACCACTATCGCTACGCCAGCGGCCACGAGGGCGACGCTCCGGCCGCGGGCTTCTCGCCGCGCAAGGCGGCCTCGGTCGTCTACCTCAACGACGGCATCGGGTCCCACGAGGAGCTTCTCGCTCGCCTCGGCCCGCACACCACCGGCGTCGGCTGCCTCTATCTCAAGGACCTCACTGCCGTCGACCTCGAGGTGCTCGAGGAGATCGTCCGACACTCGTACGCCACGCTGACCGGCGACACCTACGGCAAGCGCGCCGCCGAGGGAGGAGACCGGTGATCGACGACTTCGCCAAGGCCCACCTGCACGACAAGCTCCGCGGTGTCCGGGAGGCACTGGTGTGGAAGCTCGAGGGGCTCTCGGACGATGACGTCCGCCGTCCGATGACCCCGACCGGCACCAACCTGCTCGGGCTGGTCAAGCACAACGCCCTCTCGGATGCCCGCTACTTCGGCGAGGTCTTCGGCCGTACGCCGCCGGTCGACCTCCCGCCGTGGGACGCCGCCGGTTGGTGGGACGCCACCCACCGGGCGAGCGAGCACGAGAGCCGGAGCGATGTTCTCGACCTCGCCGACCGCGTCTGGTCCCACGTCGACGCCACCATCGAGGCGCTCCCGATCGACGCCCCCGGCTATGTGCCGTGGTGGGACGAGGAGGTCATGCTCTTCAATGTCATGGCCGCCCGCCTCTGCGACGCCACCCGTCACGCCGGCCACGCCGACATCCTCCGCGAGAGCATCGACGGCTCGGTCGGCGTCAACCCCGAGCGTGCTCGAGGACCGAAGACGTCCCCCGACTCCTCGCTGTAGGCGTACTGTCGTGACATGACCGACTACGAGGTCTCCAGGTCCGCGGTGCTGCCGGGCGACATCGGGCGCGTCCACGCGCTGCTCAGCGACTTCCACGAGTGGCCGTCCTGGTCGCCGTGGGAGGAGCTCGACCCAGACATGACACGCACCTACTCGGGTGCCGAATCGGGTGTCGGCGCGCGTTATGCCTGGTCGGGCAACAAGCGCGCGGGCGCAGGCGCGATGGAGATCACCGAGTCGACGCCCGAGCACATCGGGGTCGCGCTGGAGTTCCTCAAACCGTTCAAGAGCCAGAGCACGATCAGCTTCGACCTGACCACCGTCGCCGACGGTACGCAGCTGCGCTGGACCCACAACGGCTCGGTCGGCGGCGTCATGGCGCTGATGACCAGGTTCTACTCGATGGAGAAGGCGATCGGGCCCGATATGGAGAAGGGGCTGGCCAAGCTGGCGACCGTGGCCGCGGGCCCGAATCCGATTGCGTAGCGAACCCGGCGCGACCTAGGTTGCCGGACATGACACCTCGGCGGTTCGGGATCTGCATCGATGCCAACGACCCGGAGCGGGTCGCGGCGTTCTGGGCGGCGGTGCTCGACCGGGAGATCGAGACCGTCGGCGAAGAGATGCGGCTGCGGCCACGGACGGACGACGACCTCCGGATCCGGTTCCTGCCCACGGACGCGCCGAAGACGCTGGAGAACCCGCACCATCTCCACCTGACCAGCACGCTGCCGGGCGACCAGCAGCGGACCGTCGACCGGCTGATCGGCCTCGGCGCCACCCACCTCGACGTCGGTCAGCTGCCGGAGGAGGACCACATCGTCCTCGGCGACCCGGAGGGCAATGAGCTGTGCGTGATCCCGGCCGGCAACAGCTGGCTTGCGGGGACCGGGTTCCTCGGCGAGGTCGCTGCGGACGGGTCGCGGGAGACCGGCGTGTTCTGGAGTGCGGCGCTCGGCTGGCCGCTGGTCTGGGACCAGGACGGCGAGACCGCGGTCGCGACCCCGTCGGGCAGCGCCAAGGTCGCCTGGGGTGGTCCGCCGCCGGTGCCGCGCGGGCCCCGGGACCGGTTCCGCTTCGACCTGATCGCACCCGAGGACACCGGACCCGCCGACGAGATCCGACGCCTCCGCGAGCTCGGTGCGACGGTGGTCGAGGAGACGTACGGTGGCGGGCGTTGGGCGCGGATGCTGGACCCGGACGCGTACGAGTTCGAGGTGCTGGCGCCTCGCTGAGGGTGTTCCTCCAGCAAGGTATGCAGCCGAAGTGCCGCTTCCCGTGCGGAGTTCCGCGAGGGATGTGTTCCTTCGCCTGCATACCGTGACGAAGGAACCGTCTCGCAGCACGACGGCGGGGCAGGGGCGGCGGCGTACAGAACATAGGATCGTCCCCATGGGTGACTACCTCGAGCTCCTGCCGGCCGTCGACGTGAAGGGCGGACAGGCGGTGCAGCTGGTCCAGGGCGTGGACGGGTCGGAGAAGCGGTTCGGAGATCCGTTCGAGGCCGCGCTGCGGTGGCAGGAGACCGGCGCCGAGTGGATCCATCTGGTCGACCTCGACGCGGCGTTCGGCCACGGCAACAACCGAGAGATCCTCGCCGGGATCGTCGGCAAGCTCGACATCAAGGTCGAGATGAGCGGTGGAATCCGCGACGACGAGTCCCTCGCGGCTGCGATGGCGACCGGCTGCCGCCGCGTCAACATCGGCACCGCCGCGCTGGAGAACCCGGAGTGGACTCGCGCCGCGATCGCTGAATACGGCGACCGGGTCGCGGTGGGCCTGGACGTACGCGGCACCACACTCGCCGCCCGCGGCTGGACGCGCGACGGAGGAGACCTCTTCGAGACCCTCACCCGGCTCGACTCCGAGGGCTGCGCGCGCTACGTCGTCACCGACGTCAACAAGGACGGCATGCTCCAAGGCCCCAACCTCGACCTTCTGCGTACGGTCTGCGAGGCGACCGACCGACCGGTCGTGGCGAGCGGGGGAGTGACCACGATCGACGACATCGAGGCGCTGATGGGCCTGGTGGAGATCGGCGTGGAGGGTGCGATCGCCGGCACCGCGCTCTACACCGGCTCCCTGGACCTCGCCGAGGCGCTCGACCTCACCCTCGGCCGGCCGCGTGGAGACCTTTCATGAGCCTCGCCGTGCGCGTCATTCCTTGCCTCGACGTCGACGCCGGTCGCGTCGTCAAGGGGATCAACTTCAAGGAGCTGCGCGACGCCGGTGACCCGGTGGAGCTGGCCGCGACGTACGACAAGGAAGGTGCCGACGAGCTCACCTTCCTCGACATCTCCGCCTCCCACGAGGGGCGGGCGACGACGCTGGAGATCGTGACCCGTACCGCCGAGCAGGTCTTCATCCCGCTCACGGTCGGAGGCGGCATCCGCAGCGTCGACGACGTGGACCGGATGCTGCGTGCCGGCGCGGACAAGATCGCGGTCAACACCGCGGCCATCGTCCGTCCCGAGCTGATCGCCGAGATCGCCGACCGGTTCGGGAACCAGGTGCTGGTTCTCTCCGTCGATGCCCGCCGGGCGCCCGGGACGGACTCCGGTTTCGAGGTCACCACGCATGGCGGTCGTCAGTCCGCCGGTATCGACGCGATCGAATGGGCCGCGAAGGCCGTCGAGCTCGGCGCCGGCGAGATCCTGCTCAACGCCATGGACGCCGACGGCACCGAGGACGGCTTCGACATCGACCTGATCAAGGCCGTACGCAGCGAGGTGACCGTCCCGGTCATCGCCTCCGGCGGCGCCGGCAAGGCCGAGCACTTCCCGCCCGCGGTCGAGGCCGGCGCAGACGCTGTCCTGGCGGCCACCATCTTCCACTTCGGCAAGGTGCGGATCGGCGAGGTCAAGCAGGCACTCTCCGGCGCGGGTGCGGCTGTTCGCTGAGGGCGGCGG
>NZ_JBHVGB010000116.1:0-18783 GCF_042801335.1 Nocardioides sp. NPDC057577
GAACGAGCCGACTCGGCTCCGAAAACGACGAAAGGAAGGGAGAACCTCTCCCTTCCACTAACAACTTTATAGCGCACATAGGGGCTTGAAACAAGCCCCCCGGATGGGGGCAGAATCTCCTGCTCGAACAGGTAAAGCGCCTGTTCAGACAGGGGATTCAACGTTGCAAGCATTCGATCTCGCGGGCCGTCACGACGCCAAGGCGGACCCGGCACTGATCGCCGATGACGAGCAGCACTTCGCTGCCATCGGGCAGAGTCTCGAGGAGCAGATCGCCGAGCTCAACGAACGGCTGGACGACGTACGCCGCCGGCCGGGTGGTCACGGGCAGGAGGCGATGGACCGCGATCTGGAGGTGCACCGGATCGGCGGGCAGCTGCGGATGCTGCGCAGGTTCAGCCTGGATCTGTGTCTGGGGCGGATCGTCACGGAGTCGGGCGACACGATCTACATCGGTCGCCTCGGGCTGACCGCCACCGACGGGCGGCGGCTGCTGGTCGACTGGCGCTCGCCAGCAGCGGAGCCGTTCTTCGCGGCCACCCACGCCGACCCGCGCGGGCTGCTGAGCCGGCGGCGCTACCGCTGGACCAACGGGCGGGTCACCGACTACTGGGACGAGGTCTTCACCGCCGATGGCCTCGAGGGGCATGCGGCGCTCGACGACCAGTCGGCCTTCATCGCCACCCTCGGCAGCAGCCGCTCCCCGCGGATGCGCGACGTCCTGGGCACGATCCAGTCCGACCAGGACGCGATCATCCGCGCGTCCTCGCGGGGCGCCCTCGTCGTCGACGGCGGGCCGGGGACGGGCAAGACGGTGGTGGCGCTGCACCGCACGGCGTACCTCCTCTACTCCGACCCGCGCCTGGGCGAGGGCAAGGGCGGGGTGCTGTTCGTGGGACCGCACGAGCCCTATCTCTCCTACGTGGCCGACGTGCTGCCGAGCCTGGGCGAGGAGGGCGTACGCACCTCCACGCTGCGCCGGATGGTGCCCGAGGGCGAGGCCCTGCAGCCGGAGAAGGACGACGAGGTCGCCCGGCTCAAGGCCGACGCGCGGATGGTGGCCGCGATCGAGCCCGCGGTGGCGCTCTACGAGAAGCCTCCGTCGAAGCCGACGCTGGTCGAGACGCCCTACGGCGACGCGGTGATCAGTGCCGGCGACTGGACCGAGGCGATCGCCGCGGCGGAGCAGGGTACGCCGCACAACGACGCCCGCGACCAGGTCTGGGACGCGCTGCTGAGGATCGTGACCGACAAGATCCAGGCCAACGCCGGCGACGACCCGGACCGCGACTACGACGCCGACGTCGATCTCGACGACTGGGGCGACGGCCCGACCCTGGATAAGGACGAGTTCGACGCGTACGGGCTGGTCGACGAGGACGCGACCGACTCCCTGCGCGCCTCGCTGGAGACCAACGCCGGGCTGCTCCACGTCTTCGGCGAGGTCTGGCCACGGCTGCGGCCGGCCGACATCGTCGGGGACCTGTGGGAGGTGCCCGCCTTCTTGCGGATGTGCGCACCCTGGCTCACCCCGGAGGAGGTGAAGACGCTGCAGCGTGAGGATCCCCAGGCCTGGACCGAAGCCGACCTGCCGCTGCTCGACGCCGCCCACCGCCGGCTCGGCGATCCCGACGCCTCCCGGCGCCGGAGCGCCCAGAAGGCGGCCGCGGCCGCCGACCGGAAGGCGAAGGCCGAGGTCGTCTCGGACCTGATCAGCCACGACGACTCCGAGATGAAGGTGATGTCGATGCTGCGCGGCCAGGACGTACGCACCGCGCTCCTGGACGACTCGGTGCGGGAACCGGACGAGCTCGACCCGTACGCCGGACCGTTCGCCCACATCGTCGTCGACGAGGCGCAGGAGCTGACCGACGCCGAGTGGCAGATGCTGATCAGCCGCTGCCCCTCGCGCAGCTTCACGATCGTCGGCGACCGGGCGCAGGCGCGGCACGGATTCACCGAGTCATGGCAGGAGCGGCTCGAGCGCGTCGGCCTGGACCGGATCGAGATGGCCGGCCTGAGCATCAACTACCGCACGCCCGAGGAGGTGATGACCGAGGCCGAGCCGGTCATCCGGGCCGCGCTCCCCGACGCCAACGTGCCCACGTCGATCCGTGCTTCCGGCACCCCGGTCATCCACGGCTCGGTCGCGGATCTCGACGAGATCCTGGACACCTGGCTCGCGGCCAACGAGGAGGGTGTCGCCTGTGTCATCGCCGCCGGTTCACCCGACAGCAACGAGGGCCGCGTACGCCGGTTGAGCCCCGTGCACGCCAAGGGTCTCGAGTTCGACCTGGTCGTCCTCATCAACCCCGAGACGTACGGGACCGGGATCGAGGGTGCCGTGGACCGCTACGTCGCGATGACACGAGCGACCCAGCAGCTGGCCGTTCTCAGCTGAACGGCCTCAACCCTCCGACGGGAGCGTCAGTGCGTCGTGGCGGGGAGGTTGTCGTCCTCGGCCTTGTGAGGCTTGGGCAGCAGCCCCTCGCCGCGGAACACACCCGGCAGCAGCACCAGGAGGGAGATGATCACCATCAGGATCACCGGGATGAGCAGGATGAGCAGGAGCAGACCGGAGGCGGTCATCGCATCGGCGACCGGCCAGCCGTTGGGAACCTCGGCGCTGGCGGGGCCGGCGGTAGCAACAGAGGCGACGACGGCGGCGGAGGCGGAGGCGCCGAGGAGGCCGGCGCGGCGCAGGATCTGGTTGCTCACGAGGCAGATACTAACCGGCGTACGTCCTGGTTCTCATCTCTGCCCCTCGGCCCCGTGGCGGGAGTCGATGCCCGCCTGGGGATTGGCCGCGGGGCTTGAACGCCTTGGATACTGGAACCCATGTCCATTCCCCCGAACCCCCCACTCGTCTCGGTCTCCTGGTCGACGCTCGGCGAATGGGTGATCGGCATCCCGCTGCGCATCCTCGGCCTGGTCGTCCTGGCGATCGTGCTCCGCTGGGTGCTGCACCGGGTGATCGACAAGGTCGTCGGCCGCGCCGTCGAGGCGCCGACGCTCGCCGGCAAGATCACCAAGCTGCACGAGCCGGGCGACGAGATCCACGCGATCTCCCGCCGCAGCCAGCGCGCCCAGGCGATCGGATCGCTGCTCAAGAGTGTCGTCACCGGCGTGCTGGTCGCGATCTTCGCCACCATGATCCTGGACGAGCTCGGCATCAACATCGCCCCGATCATCGCCTCGGCCGGGATCGTCGGTCTGGCGCTCGGTTTCGGCGCCCAGTCGCTCGTGCGGGACTATCTGTCCGGCATCTTCATGATCATCGAGGACCAGTACGGCGTCGGTGACAGCATCGAGGTCAACAACATCAGCGGCACCGTCGAGGCCGTGACGCTGCGGATCACCCGGCTGCGCTCGCTCGACGGCACGGTCTGGTACATCCCCAACGGCGAGATCCTCACCGTCGGCAACCACAGCCAGAACTGGGCCCGCGCCGTCATCGACGTCGGCGTCGGCTACAACGAGGACCTCAACAAGGTCCAGCGCGTGCTCCGCGAGGTCTCCCACGACCTGTGGGTCGATGAGGAGTTCAAGGGCCAGATCATCGAGGAGCCCGAGGTCACCGGCGTCGAGGCGCTGGCTGCCGACTCCATCACCCTGCGGGTGCTGATCAAGACACTGCCCCTCAAGCAGTGGGCGATCGCGCGCGAGATGCGCCAGCGGATCAAGGCCCGCCTCGACTACGAGGGCATCGAGATGCCCTTCCCGCAGCGGGTCATCTGGCACCGCGACGACAAGGCCGCCGCTGCCGAGGAAGAGAAGACCAAGGCCTGAGGCCCGCTGGTCGAGCCGCCGGAGCGGCTAGGCGGAGGCGTGTCGAGACCAACACGGTCCTATCGGCGCACGACGGGACTGTGTTGGTCTCGACACCGGCTCGCTGGCGCTCGCCGGGCTCGACCAGCGGTGCGGCTCAGGCGAGGGCGGCGTCGAGGGTGATGGTGGTGCCGGCGAGCGCCTGGCTGACCGGGCAACCGGCCTTGGCCGCCTCGGCGAGGCTGACGAAGGCGTCGTTGTCGAGCCCCTCGACCACACCACGCGTGGTCAGCTTGATGCCGGTGATGCCCTTGCCGGGGGTGAACTCGACCTCGGCGCTGGTCTCCAGGCTGGTCGGCGGGGTGCCGTTCTCGGCCAGGCCGTTGGAGAAGGCCATCGAGAAGCAGGAGGAGTGGGCGGCGGCGATGAGCTCCTCGGGGCTGGTCTTGCCGCTGGGCTCCTGCGAGCGCGCCACCCAGGTGACGTCGTAGGTCCCCAGGCCCGAGGAGTCCAGCGTCACCTTGCCGGCGCCCTCGAAGAGCGAGCCCTCCCAGACGGTGGTGGCAGTGCGGGTGGTGGCCATCGTTATCTCCCAAAGTTCGAGTGTGTGCGTACGTCCCCGATCCTGCCACGGGACGCGCGGGCGGACCCGCGTGGAAGAATGGCTCAGTGACGTTTTATGAGGAGATCGGCGGGATGGACACCATCCGCACGATCGTGGCCAAGTTCTACGAGGGCGTGGCGACCGACGAGCTGATGCGCCCGATGTATCCCGAGGAGGATCTCGGTCCGGCGCAGGAACGCCTGACGCTCTTCCTGGCTCAGTACTGGGGCGGGCCGACGACCTACTCCGAGCAACGTGGCCACCCACGGCTGCGGATGCGTCACGCCCCGTTCGAGGTCACCTCGGAGGCTCGCGACCGCTGGCTCGTCCACTTCCGCGAGGGGCTCGACGCCGCCGGGCTCACCCCCGAGCAGGACGCGCAGTTCTGGGCCTACGCCGAGCACGCGGCGAACTTCATGATCAACAGCCCGAGCTGAGTCCTCAGCCCACGTGCACGTGCGGCCGCCGGGTCCGGTCCGGCTCGGCACGCCGCAGGATCTCCCGGGTGGTCGGGGCGACCTCGCCGACCCCGGTGAACAGGAACCGCAGCAGGTTGATCGCCGGGTTGCCCTCGGTCCACTCGAAGTAGATGTGCGGCACCACACCGGTGACGTCGCGGATGTGGAGCAGCGTCGCCGCCAGCGCGTTGGGCACCGCCGGTGCCTCCAGGCGCAGCACTCGGCGGCGGCCGATCACCTCGCCACGTACCTGCAGGGTGCCTTCGAAGTCGGACGGGTCGGTGACGTGCACCTCGACGAAGATGATGTCGCCGTCGTCGGCCAGGTCGTTGTCGGCGACGATCTGGCGCAGCTTGTCGTCGTACTCCTCGGGGCCCTCGGTGCCCTCGTGCTCGTTGGCGACGAGCCGGATCTGGCGGCGCGCACAGTCGCGCAGGAACGTCTCGGCCAGTTTGTCGAGCTCGACGCCGGTCACGCGCAGCTCGAAGGAGCGCATGATCCGGGAGACCAGCGAGACCCCGATGATCGCGGCGATGAAGCAGGCTGCGATCTTGACGCCGTCGGGACGCTCGATCACGTTGGAGACCGTGGTGTAGGCGAACACGGCCGCGATCAGGCCGAACAGGACCGTCCGGACCTTCTGGCCGGCCTTGTGCGCGGCCAGGGTCACCGCCACCGCGGCGGAGAGCATCAGGACCAGCACACCCGTGGCGTACGCCCCACCCTGGGCATCCACGTCGGCGTCGAAGATCCAGGTGATCAGGAACGCTGCCGCCGAGATGGTCACCACCAGCGGCCGGGTAGCGGCCGCCCACTCCGGTGACATCCCGTAACGCGGCAGGTAGCGCGGGATCAGGTTGAGCAGACCGGCCATCGCCGAAGCGCCGGCGAACCACAGGATGAGGATGGTCGAGATGTCGTACGCCGTCCCGAAGGCGCTGCCGAGGTAGTCGTGGGCGAGATAGGCCAGGGCTCGGCCGTTGGCCTTGCCGCCCTCCTGGAACTCCTCGGCGGGGATCAGCAGGGTGGTCACCCAGGAGGAGGCGATCAGGAAGACGCTCATCGTCAGGGCGGCCGCGGTGAGCAGCCTCTTGGTGCCCCGGATCCGTCCGGCGGGGTGCTCCTCGGTGTCGCTCTTGTCGCCCCTGACCTGCGGCATCACCGTGACACCGGTCTCGAACCCGCTCATCCCGAGGGCGAGCTTGGGGAAGACCAGCAGCGAGACCGCGATCATCGTCGTGACATCGCCGTGCTCGACGAAGAGGGCGTCGTTCCAGGTGGTGAAGACGCCGGGGTTGCTGAACACGTGCACCAGGCCGACGACGATCACGACCAGGTTGAGAGCCAGGAAGGTGACCACCAGGCCGACGGCGATCCCGATCGCCTCCTTGAACCCCTTCAGGAACACCGCGGCCAGGGCGGCCAGCAGCACCAGGGTGATCACCATGTTGTGCCCGTGCCAGGTGGACGGGAAGAGCGGGTTCTCCACCACGTGCGCGGCGCCGTCGGCGGCCGAGAGGGTCATCGTGATGATGAAGTCGGTGGCGGCGAAGCCGAGCAGGGCGAGCACGAACGCCTTGCCGCCCCAGCGGGACAGCAGCCGCTCCAGCATCGCGATCGACCCCTGCCCGTGCGGGCTCTCGGCCGCGACCCGGCGGTAGACCGGAAGCGCGCCGAGCAGGGTCAGCCCGACCAGGACCAGGGTCGCGATCGGCGAGAGCAGCCCGGCTGCGAGGGCGGCGATGCCCGGCTGGTAGCCCAGCGTCGAGAAGTAGTCGACACCGGTCAGGCACATCACCTGCCACCACGGATGCTTCTTCTCGTGGGTCTCCGTGGGCTCAGGAACGGCCGCCTGGCCGCTCTCTGCGATCGCTGCGGTCACGAGGACAACGCTTCCGCGTCAGGGGCTGCGGTGCCACATCCCGGCTACGCGGGAGAACGTAAGGATTTCGTCAAGATCCGTCCGGGTCGAGGGTGTAGCCCACACCGGGAGTGGTGACCAGGAAGCGCGGGTGCGACGGGTCGTCCTCGAGCTTGCGGCGCAGCTGCGCGGCGTAGACGCGCAGATAGTGGGTCTCCTTCGCGTAGGCGGGACCCCAGACCTCCTTGAGGATCTGGTCACGCGGCACCAGCCGGCCGACGTTGCGGGCCAGCAGCTCCAGGAACGACCACTCGGTCGGGGTCAGCCTGACGTCGTCCCCGGCCTTGTGGACCCGCTTGCGGGCGAAGTCGATCTCTAGGTCGCCGACGCTCAGGCTGGTCGCGGCGGGCGGCGCGGACTCCTGGGAGCGTCTGACCGCCGCTCGTAGGCGCGCCATCAGCTCGTTCATCGCGAACGGTTTCGTGACGTAGTCGTCGGCGCCGAGGTCGAGCGCCTCGATCTTGTCGTCGCCGTGCTGACGCGCGGAGAGCACGACCACCGGGACCTGGGTCCAGCCGCGGAGCCCCTCGATCACCTCGGTGCCGTCCAGGTCCGGGAGCCCGAGGTCGAGCAGGACCACATCAGGGTGGGTCGCCGCCGCGGCGGCGAGCGCCGAGCGCCCGTCGGAGGCCGTCTCGACGTCCCAGCCGGCGGCACGCAGGTTGATGGCGAGCGCGCGCAGCAGCGCGGGCTCGTCGTCGACGACGAGTACGCGGCTCATCGGGCGACTCCCGCGCGCGGCACCGCCACGACCATGGTCAGGCCGCCGCCGGGAGTGTCCTCGGCCGAGAGCCGGATGCCCAGCGCGTCACTCAGTCCCCTGGCCACGGCCAGACCGAGCCCCAGCCCACCCGCCGAGGTGTCGTCGAGGCGCTGGAACGGCTCGAACATCCGCTCCCGCTGGTCCTCGGGCACTCCCGGTCCACGATCGACGATCATCACCTCCACAGTCTCCGGCGTCTCGTGGGCGAGGACCCGCACCGGCTCGCCGGAGCGGGGTCCCTGGCCGCTGGCCCGGACCGCGTTGTTGACCAGGTTGGCGACGATGCGCTCCAGGAGGCCGGAGTCGGTGCGTACGAGGGGGGTGTCCTCGCCGACGTCGAAGGCGATCGACCCGGGCGGCAGGCCCGCGACGGCCAGCGGCAGCGACTCCTCGAGGCTGACGTCGCGCATCGCGGGGTGTACCAGGCCGGCCTCGACGCGGGAGAGGTCGAGGAGGTTGTCGATGAGCGACTCCAGCTGGTCGGCGGAGGTCGCGGCCGACTCGACGAGCTCCTTGCGGTCCTCCTCCGAGACCCGGCCCACGAGCAGGCCGTCGAGAGCGGCGCGCATGGTCGCCAGCGGCGTACGCAGGTCGTGGGAGACCGCGCGAAGCAGCGCCGTCGAGGTCTGCTCGGCCCGCTCCAGGGCCAGCGCCCGGTCGGCCTGGTCGCGCAGCCGGCGGTGCTCCAGCACCAGCGACGTCTGAACTGCGAAGGCCTCCAGGACACGTCGGTCGCGTGCCCGCAGCGGGGTGCCACGCAGGACGATCACGTGGGTGTCGTCGACCGCGACCTGACCGTCGCCCTGGTCCGGATCGGCGGCATAGCCGACCCCCGCGCCCGCCAGCCGCACCCACCCCTGCGGGGTCTCCTCCAGCAGGACCACCGACTGCTGGGCGAAGGTCTCCCGCACCCGGTGCACGATCGCCTCCGCCGTGTCCTGTCCGGTGAGCACCGAGCGGGACAGCGCTCCCATCGTCGCGGCCTCGCCTCTGGCCTGGCGTGCCTCGGCGGTCCTCCGAGAGGCGTGGTCGACCACGGTCGCGACGCCGACCGCGACCGCCACGAAGATCAGCAGCATCACCAGGTTGCGCGGCTCGGCGATGGTGAAGCGGTGCACCGGCGCGGTGAACCACCAGTTCAGGTGGGCGAACCCTGCCAGCGCGGCGACCACTGCGGGCCAGCGCCCGCCGACCAGCGCCACCAGCACGGTGGCCCCGAGAAGCAGCATGCTGGCCAGCGGAAGCTGGTCGGCAACGTCGCCCTCGATGCCGTCGGCGTGCAGCAGCCAGACCAGACCGAGTGGCACCACGAACGCACACAGCCAGCCCAGGACCTGCCGGGTGCTGCTGAGCGGTGAACCGAGGCCGCCCCGGCCCCGCGCGCCCCTCGCGATCTCGTCGTGGGTGACAAGGTGCACGTCGATCGACCCGGCCGCGGCCGCGATCCGGTCACCCGTGGTGCCGGTGAAGAGCCTGCGCACCCGCCCGTGACGGGAGACGCCGACGATGATCATGGTGGCGTTGGCGCCCGCCGCGAAGTCGACGACCGCGGTCGCCGCGTCCTCACCGATCACGCTGTGGAAGGTGCCGTCAAGCGACGCGGTCAGCGCCTGGGCACGCTCCAAGGACCCGGCCGACGGCCTGGCCAGGCCGTCGGCGGTGACCACGTGCACCGCCAGCAGCTCGGATCCCTTCGCGCGCTGGCACAGCCGGGCCGCTCGCCGCAGCAGCGTCTCCGACTCCGGCCCGCCGGTGACCGCGACGACGATGCGCTCCTTGGTCGGCCAGGGATGCTCGATCCGGTGCTCGCGCCGATAGTCGCCGAGGGCGTCGTCGACCCGGTCGGCGAGCCACAGCAGCGCCAGCTCGCGCAGCGCGGTCAGGTTGCCGACCCGGAAGTAGGAGGTCAGGCTCGCGTCGATGTTCTCGGGCTTGTAGATGTTGCCGTGGGCCATCCGGCGCCGCAGCGCGTCCGGCGCCATGTCGACGAGCTGGATCTGGTCGGCGGTGCGGACCACCTCGTCGGGCACGGTCTCCCGCTGGCGTACGCCGGTGATCCGCTCGACCTCGTCGTTGAGCGACTCCAGGTGCTGGATGTTGACGGTGGTGATCACGTCGATCCCGGCGGCGCGGATCTGCTCGACGTCCTGGGCCCGCTTGGTGTGCCGGCTGCCGGGCACGTTGGTGTGCGCGAGCTCGTCGACGCAGACGACCTTCGGGGCTCGGGCGATCACCGCGTCCAGGTCGAGCTCGGTGAAGGTCGCCCCGCGGTAGTCGATCTCCCGGCGCGGGATCACCTCGAGCCCCTCGATCTGGCGCGCGGTGTTGCTGCGGTCGTGGGTCTCCACGAAACCGACCACCACGTCGGTCCCCCGGGCCTGGCGACGCTGCGCCTCGCCGAGCATGGCGTACGTCTTGCCGACTCCGGGCGCTGCGCCGAGGTAGACGGTCAGGCGGCCCCGCTTCGGCGGCACCTCAGGGGACTCGCCCTCGGACGACATGGTCTGCACGTCCCTATTCAACCTCTCCACCGATGCTGATGTGCTGATGTGCTGATGTGGCGGCGCGGCCGGCCGAGAGCCCCGATGCGCTCGGCCGGCCGGGTGCTTCTGCTCACTCAGCGGCGTTGCGTACCGCGATGTTGAGCTCGAGCACATTGACCCGCGGCGCGCCGAGGAACCCGAGGGTGCGACCGTCGGTGTTCTCGGCCACCAGCGCCTTCACCTCGTCCGTCGAGAGATCGTTGGCGTCAGCCACCCGGGACACCTGAATGGCTGCGTAAGCCGGTGAGATGTCCGGGTCGATCCCGGATGCGGAGGTGGTGACGGCGTCCGCGGGCACCTGGTCGACCGAGACGCCCTCCCGGGTGGCGATCTCGCCCTGGCGCTCCTTGATCGCCTTGACCAGTTCTGGGTCTTCCGGACCGAGGTTGGAACCGTAGGTGGACAGCGTGTCCCAGCCGTCGCCTGCGGCGCTGGGACGGGGGTAGAAGAGACCCTCGTCGTCGTTGCCCTGCCCGATCAGGGCCGAGCCGACGGCCTCGGCCGGGTCGTTGGTGTGCTCGCCGCTCTCGGTGACCAGGGAGCCGTCGGCACGCCACCCGAAGGCGGCCTGGGCGACGCCGGTGACGACCAGCGGGTAGGCGATCCCGCACAGCAGGGTCGCGGCGATGAGCACACGGAGCCCGGCGAGCGAGTGACGGAGGAGTGCATAGATCTCAGACATGTTCGGTTCCTTGGTCACAGTCCTGGGATGAGGGAGATGACGACGTCGAGCAGCTTGATGCCGACGAACGGCACGATCAGGCCGCCGACCCCGTAGAGCAGCAGGTTGCGGCGCAGCAGGGCCGAGGCCGAGGACGGCCGGTAGCGCACGCCGCGCAGTGCCAGCGGGATCAGCCCGACGATGATCAGCGCGTTGAAGACCACCGCGGAGACGATGGCCGACTCCGGCGAGGACAGCCGCATGATGTTGAGGACGTCCAGCGCGGGGAAGACCCCGACGAACATCGCCGGCAGGATCGCGAAGTACTTCGCGACGTCGTTGGCCACCGAGAAGGTGGTCAGCGCGCCGCGGGTGATCAGCAGCTGCTTGCCGATCTCGACCACGTCGATCAGCTTGGTCGGGTCGGAGTCGAGGTCGACCATGTTGCCGGCCTCCTTGGCCGCGGTCGTCCCCGTGTTCATCGCGACACCGACGTCGGCCTGCGCGAGCGCCGGGGCGTCGTTGGTGCCGTCACCGCACATCGCGACCATCCGGCCACCGCGCTGCTCCTTGCGGATCAGCGCGAGCTTGTCCTCCGGGGTCGCCTCGGCGAGGACGTCGTCGACACCCGCCTCCTTCGCGATGGCCCTGGCCGTGGCGGCGTTGTCGCCGGTGATCATCACCGTCTTGATGCCCATCGCGCGCAGCTCGTCGAACCGCTCGCGGATGCCGTCCTTGACGATGTCCTTGAGGTGCACGACGCCGAGCACCCGCGCCGGGTCGTCGTTGCGGTGCTCGGCGACGACCAGCGGCGTCCCGCCGCTCTCGGCGATCTCCGAGACGACCACCGCGGTCTCCGGGGGCACCTGGCCACCGTTCTCCTTGACCCAGGCCGTCACCGCGGAGGCGGCGCCCTTGCGTACGCTCAGGCCTGGGCTGTCCAGGCCGGACATCCGGGTGGTGGCGGAGAACTCCACCATCGTGGCGTCCGCCGGACCGCCCATCGATCGCCCGACGAGCGTGAGGATGCTGCGGCCCTCCGGGGTCTGGTCGGAGAGGCTGGCCAGGACCGCTGCGTTCTCCGCACCGGTCAGGGTGACACCGGTGACCGGGATGATCTCGTACGCCTGCCGGTTGCCGTAGGTGATCGTGCCGGTCTTGTCGAGCAGCAGCACGTCCACGTCGCCGGCCGCCTCGACGGCCCGCCCTGACATCGCCAGGACGTTGCGGCGTACGAGCCGGTCCATGCCGGCGATGCCGATCGCGCTCAGCAGGGCTCCGATGGTGGTCGGGATCAGGCAGACCAGCAGCGCGGTCAGGACCAGCCAGGACTGGTGGGCGTCGGAGTAGCCGGCCAGGTAGTAGAGGCTCCAGCAGACCACCACGAAGATGACGGTCAAGCTGGTCAGGAGCACGTTGAGCGCGATCTCGTTCGGCGTACGCTGCCGCTCCGAGCCCTCGACCAGGGCGATCATCCGGTCCACGAAGGAGTGGCCCGGGTCGGAGGTGATCCGGACGACGATCCGGTCCGAGAGGACCAGGGTGCCGCCCGTGACCGCCGACCGGTCGCCGCCGGACTCGCGGATCACCGGGGCCGACTCGCCGGTCACGGCGCTCTCGTCGACGCTGGCGACGCCTTCGATGACGTCGCCGTCACCGGGGATCCGCTCGCCGGCCTCGACCACGACGACGTCGCCGGCGCGCAGGTCGGTCGAGGCGACGAGCTCCTCGGTGCCGCCGAGGCCACCGCGCAGGCGGCGGGCGGTGGTCTCGGTCTGGAGCGCGCGGAGGGAGGCCGCCTGGGCCTTGCCGCGGCCCTCGGCGACCGACTCGGCCAGGGTGCCGAAGACGACGGTCAGCCACAGCCAGACGGTGACGAGCCAGCCCATCACCGACGGGTCGAGGACCGACATGACGGTCGTGGCGACCGCACCGATCTCGACCACGAGCATGACGGGGGTAGCCACCAGCTTGCGGGGATCGAGCTTGCGCAGCGCACCAGGCACCGCCTCGGCGATCTGCTTGGCCGTGAGCACCGACGGTGCGGCCTCGACATGGGTGTGGTGCTCGGTGTGTTCTTCAGGGATACGTACGGGGGTCTGGGTCATGACAGGGACTCCACGATCGGGCCCAGCATGAGAGCCGGGACGAAGGTCAGGCCGACCACGACCAGCGCGACGCCGGTCAGCAGGCCGACGAAGAGCGGGCTGTGGGTCGGCAGGGTGCCGGCGCTGTTTGGCATCCGGCGGGCGGTCGCGAAGCGACCGGCCAGGGCGAGCACGAAGATCATCGGCACGAACCGGCCCAGCAGCATCAGCATGCCGAGCAGGGTGTTCCAGAAGGGGGTGCCCGAGGTGATCCCACCGAACGCGGAGCCGTTGTTGTTGGCCGCGCTGGTGACGGCGTACAGCGCCTCGGAGAGGCCGTGCGGACCATCGGTCGAGAGCCCGGCCAGGCCCGCCGGGGCGGTCAGCGCGAGGGCCGCGCCGATGAGCACCAGGATCGGGGTCGCCAGGATGTAGACCGCGACCAGCACCATCTCGTCGCGGCTGATCTTCTTGCCCAGGTACTCAGGCGTACGTCCCACCATCAGGCCGCACAGGAAGACCGTGACCACGGCGAGCATAAGCATGCCGTAGAGCCCGGAGCCGACGCCGCCGGGGGCGATCTCGCCGAGCATCATCCCGAACATCGCGATACCGCCACCGGGTGCGGTGAGGCTCTCGTGCATACCGTTGACCGCACCTGTCGAGGTGCCGGTGGTGACCGCGGCGAACAGGGCCGTCGCGGCCTCGCCGAAGCGGGTCTCCTTGCCTTCCATCGCGGCGCCGGCGAGCTGTGGCGCGGTGCCGGGGCCGGCCATCTCCGCCCAGGTCAGCAGCGTGATCCCGACCGTGAGCAGCACGCCCATCGTGGCCAGTACTGCGCCACCCTGGCGCCTGTCCTTGACGATCAGGCCGAACGCCCAGGCCATCGAGAACGGCAGGACGAGCATCGCCCAGATCTCGAGCAGGTTGGTCCATGGGTTGGGGTTCTCGAACGGGTGGGCGGAGTTGACGTTGTAGAAGCCTCCGCCGTTGGTGCCGAGCTCCTTGATCGCCTCCTGGCTGGCGACCGGGCCGCCGGTCAGGGGCTGGTTGCCACCGGTGAGCGTGGACAGGTCGGCCACACCATGGAGGTTCTGCACCGCGCCACCGATGACCAGCAGGAGGGCCACCACGAAGGCCATCGGGAGCAGCACCCGGACAGTGGTGCGGACCATGTCGGTCCAGAAGTTGCCGATCCGGCCCTGGTTGCGGGCGCGGGCGAGCCCGCGGGCGAAGGCCGCGGCTACGGAGAGACCGACCGCGGCAGAGACGAAGTTCTGCACCGCCAGGCCGGCCATCTGGATCAGGTGGCCGGTGGCCGCCTCACCCGAGTACCACTGCCAGTTGGTGTTGGTCACGAACGAGACCGCCGTGTTCCAGGCGCCGTCGCTGGGCAGCGGGTCGAACCCGCCGCTGAGCGGAAGCCACTGCTGCAGCCGGCCGAAGGCGAAGAGGAACAGGATCCCGATCAACGAGAATCCCAGCGCTGACATCGCGTACGAGCGCCAGTGCTGGTCGGCGTCCGCGTCGACCTTGAGCACCTTGTAAGCCACCTTCTCGGCGCGCAGGTGCTTGGGGCTGGTGTAGATGTGGGCGAGGTAGCGGCCCAGGAGCGGCACACTGAGGGCCAGCGCGGCGACCAGGGCCAGGATCTGCAGCACGGCTGCGAGTGTGGCGTTCATCGGGCAGCTCCGGAGATCTGGCTGTCGTGGGGGACGCTCGCGCCCGCGGCCTCGGCTGCGGTCCCGACATCGGGGTCGGCGTCCGGATCGGCATCCGGGTCGGTAGCACCCAGCCGGCGGTCGATCAGACCGACCAGCAGGGCGAGCCCGGCGAAGCACGCGAGCGTGAGGAGGATGTAGATGAGGTCTGACACGCCTCCATTCCAGCCCCGGAAATGCCGTGTCACGCCGGTGTTGACGGATCCCTTACGCCGACATGGACAGCATTGACGCGTCCTTGACCTTCCCCTCCGCGCCCCGATGACGCAGCCTCCTCGGCCCTCAGCCGATCAGCCTGCGCATCAGCCCTGACACGAGGGCCGCGAACCCGGCCGCAGCGAGCAGCAAGAGGGGCCCGCCCTGTCGGCGTAGGCAACAATGTCGCCCATGCTGCAGCTGCGGATCACCTCTCCGGCGCACCTGACGCCCACGGTCATCGACGTCCTGACTGCCGACCCTGCGGTCAGCGAGCTCTCCTCGCTCCCCGGTGCGTCGCTGCGTCCTGAGGGTGACGTGGTGATGGCCGGGGTGGCCCGGGAGGCCGCCAACGACGTCATCGACCGGCTCCGTGAGCTGGACGTGCACAAGGAGGGCAGCATCCAGATCGACTCACCGAAGGCCTGGATGTCGGACCGCGCTCTGAAGGCCGCCGACCTGGCCCCTGGCAGCAGCGCGGACAGTGTGGTGTGGGCCGACGTCACCCAGCAGGCCTACGACGACACCGAGGCCAACTGGACCTTCATGAGCCTGATGACCCTCGCGACGCTGCTGGCCGGGATCGCGATCGTCCTCGACTCCCAGATCCTGGTGATCGGGGCGATGGTGATCGGTCCCGAGTTCGGCGCCATCGCGGCACTGGGGGTCGCCTTGGTGCGGCATCGCTACCACCTGCTCGGCCGCTCGCTGAGCACCCTCGCCCTCGGGTTCCTGGTCGGCATCGCCCTCACCACGGTGGCTGCGCTCATCGCCCGCGCGCTCGGCTGGATCACCCTCGTGGACGTGCTCGCCGACCGACCGGGAACGGGCTTCATCTACACCCCTGACAAGTGGTCTTTCATCGTGGCGCTGATCGCGGCGGCGGCCGGCGTGCTCGCGCTCACCTCGGCCCGGGTCGGAGGGCTCTCCGGAGTCTTCATCTCGGTCACCACCATCCCGGCGGCGGCCAACATCGCCCTCGGTCTCGCCTTCGGGGTCGGGCACGAGATCCGGGGAAGCGTACTGCAGCTGCTCCTCAACATCACCGGCATGGCGCTCGCAGGCTGGGCGACCCTTGCGGTCCAGAAGGTGGTGTGGAGCCGGGTCTCCGAGCGCCGTGCGCTGTTGGTGGCCCGGCTCAGGAAACGCTGACAAAGGTCCCGCTTCTCGACAACTGACGCAAGCACTGGGAGGCTACTGGACTCAAGCAGAACATTTGGTTGACCAGAGCGCTCTCGGAGGACGCATGCGGGCAATTCAGCGGGCTATCGTCGGAGTCGGGCTTGCAGTCGTCGCCCTCGTCGCGATGGCACTGCTCGTCGGCGGGATACGGTCCATCGGACCGGACCAGTCGAGTCGGCCCGCGGCGCAGGCGATCGGTTCGCAGAATCGGCTCGGCGACGGTCCGACCGTTCCGCCCGAGCCCATCGACGCCGCCGAGGACACCTCGGTCGGCACGCTGCCCCCTCCCGCCGACGCCTCGCTCGCCACCCAGCTCGCCTCGCGCGATCTGCTCGCGCCGCCCGAGTCGGCGCCGAACGTGCAGCGCCCGGCCGAGGGAACCCCGCTGAGCGCCCGGAAGTCGCGCCCCGGGGAGAAGCCCGGTCAGGTCCCGAGCATGCCCGGGCAGGACTTCACCGCGACCCAGGACGGCTGGGACTGGAGCGCGTGGGCCGACGCGGACGGCTGGTACGGCGACCGCGACGACAGTGACGACTGCCGGCGGGAACACCGCTACGAGCAGCGAGACGACCGTCGCACCGACTGCGACGATGACGACCGGCGCGACTGAAGCCGACTAGAGCACGCCCTCGACGGCCGCACGCACCTGCGGGCTGGGCTCGACCGCCTTCCCGGACTCGAGGTCGTAGAAGACCAGCGTGACCTGCCCGCGGGCGAGTCGGAGGTCTCCGTCGGCGATCTCGGACTCGATCGTCATCGACTTGGTGCCCAATCGGGAGACGTAGCTCCACACGTCGTACGGCTCCGAGCGAGCCAGGACCGGCGCGTGGTAGGTGACATCGGTCTGCGCGACCACGACGGAGGGCCAGGCATTGATGTCGTTGTGGGAGCTGAGGCGCTTCATCAGCGCCAGCCGCGACTCCTGGAAGTACTCGAAGTACTTCACGTTGTTCACGTGCCCGTAGGCGTCGACGTCGGAGAAGCGGACGTAGAGCGGGAAGCGCCCGTCCTCGAGCCGCTTCGGCTCGCCCAGCGCGAGCGGCTTCTGCGACCACTCCTCCGGATAGGCCTCGAGGTACGGCTGCAGGTTGGCCTTCTCCTCCGGCTTGAGCCGGCGAGGCGACTCGGTGGCGAAGACGTACGGCGCCAGGACCGTGCTCGCCCGCACGTAGACCTTGCGGGTGCCGTCGGGCTGGTCGCGGAAGATCTCGTAGGCCATCGTGAAGCTGGCCGCCCGGATGTCGGTCACCCAGGACTCGACATGGACCGGGGTGAAGTCGAAGAGCAGCGGGGCGACGTACGTGACTTGATGGCTGGCCACCACGACCCCCTCGGCCAGGCCCTGGGTCTGCGGGCTCCGGGCGTGCGTGCGCAGCATGTCCACGCGCGCCTCTTGGAGGTAGTCGACGTAGACGACGTTGTTCACGTGGCCGAGCATGTCGAGGTCGGCCCAACGCATGGGGCATTCGTAGAGGTGGCGCACGTGGCCGATCCTTCCAGAAGATCTTGGGCACTGGGCCTGGCGACCAGACGCTGTCCGGGCGAGTATGGTGTCGACCACAGTTCAACCTACTCATCAGTAACCGGGAGTCTTCATGCCTGAGGCAGTCATCGTCGCCGCCGCCCGTACCCCGATCGGGCGAGCCAACAAGGGATCTCTGAAGGACTTCCGTCCCGACGACCTCGCCGCGCTCATCACCAAGGAGGCCGTCGGCAAGGTCGAGGGTCTCGACCCCAACGACATCGACGACCTGCTGCTCGGCTGTGGTCTGCCGGGCGGCGAGTCCGGCAACAACATGGGCCGCGTGGTCTCGGTGCTGAACGGCTGGGACAAGGTGCCCGGCGCGACCATCACCCGCTACTGCTCCTCCTCGGTGCAGACCTCGCGGATGGCGCTGCACGCGATCAAGGCCGGCGAGGCCGACATCATCGTCTCCGCCGGTGTCGAGACCGTGTCCCGCTTCGTCAAGGGCACCTCGGACCACCTTCCCGACACCGTCAACCACCTCTTCGACGACGCCCAGACGCGGACGACCACGACGGCCGGCTCGAACGAGAAGTGGCACGACCCGCGCGAGGACGGCCTGCTGCCCGACGTCTACATCGCGATGGGCCAGACCGCCGAGAACCTCGCCACCTCGCGCGGCATCACCCGGGCGGAGATGGACGAGTTCGGCGTACGCTCCCAGAACCTCGCCGAGAAGGCCATCGCCGACGGCTTCTGGGCCCGCGAGATCACCCCGGTCACCACCCCTGACGGCACTGTCGTCTCGGCCGACGACGGTCCCCGCGCGGGCGTGACCCTGGAGGCCATCTCCGGCCTCAAGCCGGTGTTCCGCGAGGACGGCACCGTCACCGCCGGCAACTGCTGCGCCCTCAACGACGGCGCCGCCGCCGTCGTGGTCATGTCCGACACCAAGGCCGCCGAGCTCGGCGTCACCCCGCTGGCGCGGATCGTGTCCACCGGCGTCTCCGGCCTGTCCCCCGAGATCATGGGCCTCGGCCCGGTCGAGGCGACCCGGAACGCCCTGAAGTACGCCGGCATGTCCATCGGCGACATCGACCTGGTCGAGATCAACGAGGCCTTCGCGGCCCAGGTGATCCCGTCCTACCAGGACCTCGGCATCGACATCGACCGCCTCAACATCAACGGTGGCGCCATCGCCGTCGGTCACCCCTTCGGCATGACCGGCGCGCGCCTGCAGAACACCATGCTCAACAGCCTCGACTGGCACGACAAGACCACCGGTCTCATCACCATGTGCGTCGGCGGCGCTGTAGCCGAAGCCGCCGGGTGCCGTCCGGCCGCCCGGGGCGCCGGCCGCTGCCCCTTCCACAGCCCGTGCCGCCCGCGGCCCGCGCGGCCCCTCCGTCTGGGTG
>NZ_JBHVGB010000117.1:0-5927 GCF_042801335.1 Nocardioides sp. NPDC057577
GTCGTTTTCGGGTGGCTCGGCGCTACTGGGCGTCGAAGTTGTCCGTCGGGTCGCCCGAGACCTCCAGGTGCTTGGCAGCACAGTCGGTCTTCGACAGTCCCTGCTCGACGCACCACTCCAGCGCGGGGCTGGAGGTGTCGCTGGGATGGGGCACCACGACGGCGTACATCCCCGGTTTCACGTACGAGCTCGGCCACTCGCCGGTGTCGAGGAGCAGCGCCTCGGGGTGGGCGGTCTTGATCTTCTGGTAGCGGGTGAGCGCCTGGCGCCAGTCGGCGTCGCCGCCGTCCCCGGCCCCGACCGCCGCGAGCTGCGGGATCCAGGTGCCGATGAGCTTGGTGGCCGCCTCGGTGTCGAGGCGGGAGATGCGGAGCAGCTGACGCTCGGGCGGGGCGCTCGGGTCCACGGAGCTCGACGGCTCGCTCGTGGGGCTGGTCGAAGGCTCCGGCTCCGCCTCGGACTGCACGGGTCCGATCCCGTCCTTGCCGAAGATGAACCCGAGCACGCCGGCGACGAGCACCAGCACGACGATCATCACCAGGATCGGGGCGGTGCGACCCTTCCGTCGCGCCTGTGGTGGTGAGGCAGCGTCGTCGAAGAAGTACCCGCGCGTGGTGCGGCCCGTGGTCTCCCCGTCGCCGAGCTCGTCCACGAAGAGCGGACGGTGCTGCTCCGGGGGAGCCAGGAGCGGGGTGCCGCAGCCGATGCAGTAGACGGCCCCCGGCAGCAGTGCATCACCGCACGACTGGCAATGTGATTCCTTCTCGGTACTCACGCCTGGACACCCCCTTACCCATCCGACGGTAACCCGTGAAGGCCGCTGTCGTCACGCAACACCAGTAACAACAGCATCACAGACACCAGACGCGTGAGTGAACGCAAACGGTCTGAACGTGGTCGCGGCGGTGTGATCTGAGACACAGGCGGGCCGCGCAGTGGCCACGGGTGATCCTCTGGGCGGCGCGGAGGCCCTACGCTGCCAGCGTGACCCCCAGCCCTGAGACCGTCCGCGCCGTGGTCCTCAACGTCGAGGACGCCCCGGTGGACCCCGACGCCGGGGAGCTGCTCGACCGCGGTCAGGGCAAGGTGGCCGGCCTCGTCGGTCTGGCGAAGCTCGCCTGGCGCATCACGGCCTTCGCGCGCCGCCCGTTCGCGGCCCCGTTCGCGCTCGCGACGCCGATCATCCGTGGCGTGGTCAACACCGACTCCGGACCCGCCGTCGCGGTCCGGCACCAGGGCCGCACGGTCAGCCCGAAGGAGTGGGCCGCCGCCCAGCGGCAGGTCGGGACGAGCCCTCGGATCCTGGTCCTGATCCCGCCGGCGGGCAAGAGCGAGACCGTCTGGGACGAGGGCTCGCAGGCGACCGGAGCGACGTACGCCGACCGGCTCGCCGATCTGCTCGGCTGGATGCCGCTGCACATGCAGGTGTCGGCCGGCAGCAAGTCGGTGCCCGCCGCGGTCGCGCTCAGCAGCCGGATCCAGGAGTGCGTCGACGCTCTCGCGGCGGAGTCGCGCATCGATGCTGCCGGCGCGCCGCGCATCGTCCTGGTCGGCTATGCCGGTGGTGGTCTGATCGCCCGCAACGCGCTCGGGGTGGCCACCGCCGGGGCGCGGCCCTGGACGACGTACGTCTCCGAGCTGATCGCCCTCGGCACGACCCCCTATGCGGTCACCTCCGCCCCGATCTCGGGTGGGGTCGGCAAGCAGCTCGACGAGCACCTCGCAGGCATCGCGGTCGTCGGGGCCGACGAGGCGATGCTCCCGCCGCGACCGGACGTCGACTATCTGCTGGTCACCGACAAGGCGACGTCGCGCCCCAACCGGGTGGGCCGACTCTTCGGCGAGATGCTGTGGTGGCGGCACAAGACGCCGCTGCGGACGCGCCGGGTGCGCGACCTGTTCCCGACGGCGGAGCGCTTCGCTCTCTCGACCGCCGAGACGCCGCTGTCGAACCATCCGGCGGTCCACGACGCGCTGCTGCGCTGGCTGGCGTAGCCATCGGAATCGCGGCGCCGCCCGGATTGCGACGCGATCGCCAATAGTTCTGCCGTCGGCGAACAATGGCACACCAGCCGTGGAACAACGGGATGTGGCGGCTAGTGTCGATCCTGTGAACATCGACTCCAGCGCGGCTGACGCTCATGCCGGTGCCCCAGGGCTCTCCCCGAGCCTGGGCGGCAACGGCGGCGGTCTGAGCCTTCTCGACGACAACATCTACAACCGACTGCTGCGGGAGCGCATCGTCTTCCTCGGCTCCGAGGTCCGCGACCAGAACGCCAACGCGATCTGCGCGCAGCTCCTGCTGCTCTCCGCGGAGGACCCCGATGCCGACATCTTCCTTCACATCAACTCGCCCGGTGGCTCGGTGGATGCCGGTATGGCCATCTACGACACGATGAACTACATCCCCAACGACGTCGCCACCGTCGGCATGGGCCTGGCCGCCTCGATGGGCCAGTTCCTGCTGTGCGCCGGCGCGAAGGGCAAGCGCTACGCGCTGCCGCACGCGCGGATCATGATGCACCAGCCCTCCTCGGGCATGGGTGGCTCGGCCTCCGACATCAAGATCCAGGCCCAGCAGTCGCTGCACATCAAGAAGGTGCTGCTCGATCTGATCAGCGAGCACACCGGCCAGAGCGTCGAGCAGGTCACCACGGACGCCGACCGCGACCGCTGGTTCACCGCCGCCGAAGCTCTCGACTACGGCCTGGTCGACCAGGTCATCCGGAGTGCCAAGGAAGCCTCCGACGAGGGCCGCCCCGCTCACAAGAAGGACTGAGGACATGAACTACTACATCCCGCAGTGGGAGGAGCGTACGTCGTACGGCGTCCGCCGGATCGACCCCTACGCCAAGCTCTTCGAGGACCGGATCATCTACCTGGGCACCCCGATCAGCGACGATGTCGCCAACGCGGTCATCGCCCAGCTGCTCTGCCTGCAGTCGATGAACCCGGACCAGGACATCTCGATCTACATCAACAGCCCCGGTGGCTCGTTCACGGCGTGCACCGCGATCTACGACACGATGCAGTTCATCAAGCCGGACGTGCAGACCGTCTGCATCGGTCAGGCCGCTTCGGCTGCCGCGATCCTGCTCGGCGCGGGTGCGCACGGCAAGCGGATGGCGCTGCCCAACAGCCGCATCCTGATCCACCAGCCCTACACCGAGGGCACCTTCGGCCAGACCTCGGACATCGAGATCCAGGCCAACGAGATCCTGCGGATGCGTGAGCTGCTCGAGAAGATGATCGCCGACCACAGTGGCAAGTCGATGGACGAGGTCAGCCACGACATCGAGCGCGACAAGATCCTCACCGCCGCCCAGGCGGTCGAGTACGGCCTGATCGACTCGGTTCTCGAGTCGCTCAAGACGCCGCAGCTCGTTTGACCTTCGGGCCCCGTGCCGCTCCCACACTGAGGGCGCGGCGCGGGGTACCGTCAGTAACTATTCGGACCTAGCAGCACAAGTCGGGGAAGGAAGGCCACTCGTGGCACGCATCGGCGACGGAGGTGACCTGCTGAAGTGCTCCTTCTGCGGGAAGAGCCAGAAGCAGGTCAAGAAGCTCATCGCGGGTCCCGGCGTCTACATCTGCGACGAGTGCATCGATCTCTGCAACGAGATCATCGAGGAGGAGCTCAACGAGGGCTCCGAGGTCGAGATCGCCGATCTCCCCAAGCCGAAGGAGATCTTCGACTTCCTCAACTCCTACGTCATCGGCCAGGAGCAGGCGAAGAAGTCGCTCGCGGTGGCGGTCTACAACCACTACAAGCGCGTCCAGGCCGGCCTGCAGCCCGGCGGCCCGCAGGGTCCTGGCAAGCACGCCAAGGAGGAGCAGGTCGAGGTCGCCAAGTCCAACATCTTGGTGATCGGCCCGACCGGCTGCGGCAAGACCTACCTGGCGCAGACGCTGGCCCGGATGCTCAACGTCCCGTTCGCGATCGCGGACGCCACCGCGCTGACCGAGGCGGGCTATGTCGGCGAGGACGTCGAGAACATCCTCCTCAAGCTGATCCAGGCCGCCGACTACGACGTCAAGAAGGCCGAGACCGGCATCATCTACATCGACGAGATCGACAAGGTGGCCCGCAAGGCGGAGAACCCCTCGATCACGCGCGACGTCTCCGGTGAGGGCGTGCAGCAGGCGCTGCTGAAGATCATCGAGGGCACCACCGCCTCGGTGCCGCCGCAGGGTGGCCGCAAGCACCCGCATCAGGAGTTCATCCAGATCGACACCACCAACATCCTCTTCGTGGTGGGTGGCGCGTTCGCCGGTCTGGAGCACATCATCGAGCAGCGGGTCGGCAAGAAGACCCTCGGCTTCACCGCCGAGGTGCGCGGCAAGGCCGAGAAGGAGTCCGAGGACCTCCTGAAGCTGGTGCGTCCCGAGGACCTCACCAAGTTCGGGCTGATCCCGGAGTTCATCGGTCGGCTGCCGCTGATCGCGAGCGTCGAGAAGCTCGACCAGGCCGCGCTGGTCCAGATCCTGACCGAGCCGCGCAACGCGCTGGTGAAGCAGTACCAGAAACTCTTCGACCTCGACGGCGTCGACCTCGAGTTCACCGAGGACGCGGTCACCGCCATCGCCGACAAGGCCCTCGAACGTGGCACCGGTGCCCGAGGCCTGCGGGCGATCATCGAGGAGGTCCTCCTCTACGTGATGTACGACGTGCCCTCTCGTGGTGACGTCGGCAAGGTGATCGTGACCCGCGAGGTGGTCGACGACGGCGAGATGCCGACCCTGGTTCCTCGTGAGAAGGAAACCAAGAAGAAGTCCGCGTAGCCCGTTTGGGTCATTTTCGCCGTCCGGGTCGGTATTGGCCCGGGCGGTCGGACACAATACGCACTGATGAGCATCTGTACCTTTCCAGCTCCGTCACTCGGTAGGGAAGTGGGCACGTGAGGTTCCAGAGGGGCCCGGTGATGGCCTACGCCGCCGTAGTGCTCATCGGCCTGCTCGTGGTCATCCAGACCCTCAGCCCGGACGTCTCCGCGCTGCACCGGGTGCCGCGTACGCTCTCGGGCCAGGCCGACTTCACCGTGATCCCTCCGGCGCCGTCTCCCGACGTCTCCGGGGTGTCGACGATTCCCAGCACCACACCCGACGCGGACCGGAAGAGCGACCGGGAGGACCCGGCCCCGCCGAAGAGCCGCGAGGACAAGAAGCCGGACAAGGCGCCGTCCGCGCCCGCCGAGCAGCCCGACGCGCCGCCGTCCGCGGATCCGACGACGCCCGCGGACCCCGGTGAGGACCAGGGCCACGGCAAGCCACCCAAGCTGGTTCCGTCCGTGGGGCCGATCCCGGGCATCATGGCGCCGCTGCTGTGGCCGTTCGTGGCCGAGGAGGACGCCCGCCCCGTCGACGAGGCCGTGCCGATGTTCCTGCGGCAGCTGATCGCCGCCGACGCCGGCGTCCCGGTCGAGGACCTTCCGCTCGAAGAGCCCAAGAAGGACCGGGAGTCCGACGAGGAGACAGCACAGACGAAGGAGTCCGACCCGGAGTCGACCAAGCGCGAGTCCGAGGCCGAGCAGGTCATCGAGAACGCCTGCGAGCTCACCGCCGCGATCGCCGAGGATGTGAAGACGCTGCCGGGAGCGGACGAGGCTCCCGACTCGAAGGGCACGCCCGAGTGCGATGAGGCGTGCGCTGAGCCGAAGACACCGGTAGGGTCGTCGCCCGCAGCCGAACCCGAGGCCACCACCGAATCCGCTGAGCCGTCCGACACTGAGCCCTCCAACCCGGGGACGACGGAAGCATCGGAGCCGGAGCAGGAGCCGAAGAGAGGCAGCAAGGACGACCAGACTTGTGCCGAGAAGTCGGTGCAGTAGGGATCACTCCGATGGCGACTGCACCACGCCAGAGTGACCGGCCGAGCGATTCCCCCCGGGCGCTCGGCTGCAGTGAGGGACGAAGCAGGCCCCGGAAAC
>NZ_JBHVGB010000117.1:5937-18776 GCF_042801335.1 Nocardioides sp. NPDC057577
GTCCGGGGCCTGCTCCGTCGTTCGGGCTCTGTCGGCCTGAGGCTCAGGCCTCCTCGGAGACCTCTGCCAGCTCGGCGGTGACGGAGATCTCCGTGGCGTTCTCGTCGACGGTGAAGAAGAGGTCGCCGACGATGTTGCCGACCCGCTTGAGGTCCGGCCCGGCGGCCTCGGCGTCCTTGACCAGCTTGGCCGGGCCGGTGACCTCGGCCTTGGCCAGCGGGTGACGCATCTTCACCTTCGCGGTCGACTTCGCGCCGCGGATCCCGGTCAGGGTCGCCGCGACGGCGTCGAGCGCCGCCGGGTCGGCGGCGGCAGCGGTGCCGAGCTCGAGCTCACGCGGCCACGAGGAGGTGTGGATGGAACCGGGCTGCCACCACGACCAGACCTCCTCGGTGACGTACGGGAGGAACGGCGCCAGCAGGCGCAGCTGGACGTGGAGAGCCGTGGCCAGCGTCGCGCGCGCGGACTCGGTGGCGAGACCGCCGTCCTCGTCGTAGGCACGCTCCTTGACCAGCTCGAGGTAGTCGTCGCAGAACTCCCAGAAGAACTTCTCCGAGGTCTCCAGCGCCGTGGAGTAGTCGTAGGCGGTGAACGCGTCGGTCGCCTTGGTGATCGTCTCCTTGAGGCGGGCCATCAGGGAGCAGTCGACCGGCTGGGTGATCGCGACCGGGTTGAGGGTGGTCGCGCCGACGTTGCCGAGGACGAACTTGGAGGCGTTGAGGATCTTCATCGCCAGCCGGCGTCCGACCTTCATCTGGGTCTCGTCGAACGGCGAGTCCATGCCGGGGCGGGTCAGCGCGGCACGCCAGCGGACCGCGTCGGCACCGAACTTGTCGAGGATGTCGGTCGGGACGACGACGTTGCCCTTCGACTTCGACATCTTCTTGCGGTCGGGGTCGAGGATCCAGCCGGCGATCATCGCGTGGCTCCACGGGACGGTGCCGTCCTCGAGGTGGGCGCGGACGATGCGGCCGAAGAGCCAGGTGCGGATGATCTCGTGGCTCTGGGTGCACAGGTCCATCGGATAGACCCGGCTGAACAGGTCGGGGTCGGACTCCCAGCCGCCGGCGATCTGCGGGGTCAGCGACGAGGTCGCCCAGGTGTCCATGACGTCCGGGTCGCCCTGGAAGCCGCCGGGCTTGCCGCGCTGCGCCTCCTCGTAGCCGGCCGGGGCATCCGTGGACGGGTCGATCGGCAGCTGGTCCTCGCTCGGCAGCAGCGGCTTGTCGTAGTCGGGGTTGCCCTCGGCGTCGAGTGCGTACCAGACCGGGAAGGGGATGCCGAAGAAGCGCTGGCGGGAGATCAGCCAGTCGCCGTTGAGGCCGCCGACCCAGTTGTCGTAGCGGTGGCGCATGTGCTCGGGCAGCCAGGTCAGCTCGCCGCCACGGGCCAGCAGCTTCTCGCGCAGCTCGGGGTTGCGGCCACCGTTGGTGATGTACCACTGGCGGCTGGCGACGATCTCGAGCGGCTTGTCGCCACGCTCGTAGAAGTTGGCCATCCGCTGGGTCTTCTTCGGCTCGCCGTCGAGGTCGCCGGACTCGCGGATCATCTCGACGACGGCCTCGCGGGCCGAGTGGACGGTCTTGCCCTTCAGGTCCTCGTACGCAGCGATCCCGGCCTCGGTGGTGATCCACTCCGGGGTCTCGCGGGAGAAGCGGCCGTCGCGGCCGATCAGGGCACGGGCGGGAAGGTTGAGCTCACGCCACCACTGGACGTCGGTGAGGTCGCCCCAGGTGCAGGACATCGCGATGCCGGCGCCCTTGTCCATCTCCGCGGCCTCGTGGGCCAGGACCGGGATCTCGACCCCGAAGATCGGGCTGGAGACGGTGCTCCCGAAGAGGTCCTTGTAACGGTCGTCGTCGGGGTGCGCGATCAGCGCGACGACGCTCGGGATCAGCTCGGGACGGGTGGTCTCGATGTGGATCTTCGTGCCGTCAGGAGCGTGGAAGGCGACGCGGTGGAAGAAGCCGGGGTAGTCCTTGGCCTCGAGCTCGGCCTGGGCGACCGCGGTCTGGAAGGTGACGTCCCACAGGGTCGGCGCTTCCTGCAGGTAGGCCTCGCCGCGGGCGAGGTTGCGCAGGAACGCCCGCTGCGAGGCGGTCTGGGAGACCTTGCCGATCGTCGTGTACTGCTGGTCCCAGTCGAAGGAGAGCCCCAGCGTGCGCCACAGGTCTTCGAAGACCTTCTCGTCCTCGACGACCAGCTGGTTGCACAGCTCGACGAAGTTGGGCCGGCTGATGGAGACCTGGCGCTTCGGGTCCGGCTTCTCCGGCGGGGTGAAGTCGGGGTCGTACGGCAGGCTCGGGTCGCAACGGACGCCGAAGTAGTTCTGGACCCTTCGCTCCGTGGGGAGACCGTTGTCGTCCCAGCCGATCGGGTAGAAGACCGACTTGCCGTTCATCCGCTGGAAGCGGGCGACCAGGTCGGGGTGGGTGTAGGAGAAGACGTGGCCGACGTGCAGGCTGCCGGAGACGGTCGGCGGCGGGGTGTCGATCGAGTAGACGTTCTCGCGCGGCTGGGTGCGGTCGAAGGCGTAGGTCTTCTCGTTCTTCCACTGCTCGGCCCACTTGGCCTCCAGGCCCTCGAGGACCGGCTTGTCCGGTACGGCGACTACGCGCTGCTCAGCGGGCGTAGTCGTCTCCGGTGCGGTCTGCGTGGGCGTGGTCTCAGTCATGGGACCAAATCCTATGGGCGCGCGGTGGTTGGCGCGAAACCGGTTGAGACCGGCGTTGCGCACTCGCCATGCTTCGGTCATGGGCACCATCGACTTCTTCACCGACCCAGCCGAGTTCCTCGCCGTCGCGAAGGACTATCTCGCCGCGGAGCCGGTGACCGCCAACGTGGTCGCCACCAACGCGGAGAAGGCGACCCGAGTGGAGCAGGAGGGGCCGTATCGCTGGTTCGCGATCGCCCGCGAAAGTGACCGCGTCGTGGGGGCGGCGATGCGGACGGCCGACTTCGAGCCCTACCCCCTCTACGTCTGCCCGATGCCCGAGCCGGCGGCGCTCGAGCTGGCGCGGGCGCTGCACGCGAGGGGCGAGTACGCCGGTGGGGCCAACGGCGCGCTCCCGGCCGCCCGGACGGTGGCCGAGGAGACCGCGCGGCTCGCGGGCGGGCGGGTGAGCGTCGCGATGGCGTCGCGCCTGCACGAGCTCGGCACGTTGGTGATCCCGTCCGGCGTGCCCGGGCACGCCCGCCCGGCGACGTACGACGACCTCGAGCTGTGCCGGGAGTGGCTGGCCGACTTCGGGCACGCGGCCCAGGAGCAGTCCTCGAACAAGGCCTACGCCCACGAGCACGCTGCCGTCGGCGAGCACGAGGTGCGGCGCCGGATCGAGGAGTTCCTGCTGCTGTGGGAGGTCGACGGTGAGGTCGTGTCCCTGTGCGGCGCGACCCTGCCGGCCCACGGCGTCGTCCGGATCGCGCCGGTCTACACGCCGAAGGAGCAGCGGGGGCACGGCTACGGCACCGCGGTCACCGCCGAGGCCTCACGCCTTCTCGGTGCCGATGGCACTCGGCTGTGTCTGTTCACCGACGCCGACAACCCGGTCTCCAATCACGTCTACGCCAAGATCGGCTACCGCCCCGTCGTCGACATGGCCAACCACACGCTCGTCCCCTGACCTACCGACTCGGGGTCAGTCGACGGTGAAGCGGCGGCCGAGGTAGTGGTCGACGGCGGGCCAGATGTGGCCTTCGGCCTCGGCGGCGTCGGTCCAGCGCAGGGACCAGCCCTGGCCGGCGGCGGTGGTGATGTCGGCGGAGCGGCGGCCGCTGCTGCTCTGCTTGAGGTGGAGGGCGCGGATCTGGTCCCAGGGGACGTAGGCGGCGTTGGCGGTGGCGGCCAGCTCGGCCGGTGACCTGTCCAGGGCGCGCTGGATCAGCTTGCGGCCGGGGGAGCCGGAGGTCACCGAGGCCAGGCCGGTGGCGAGGCGGTCGGAGCCGGAGGGCTTGAGCAGCATGAGGCCGGCATCGGTGACCAGCAGCGTACGGAAGCCGTCGCCGGAGATCGGGGCGAGGGCGCCGATGTAGCCGTCGGGCTGTGTCGGCGACGGTGGCTCGGGGTCGGCCTCCGGAGCGACCGTGGCGTCGAGCTGGTGCACCCACGCGCGCAGGGCGGCGGCGTAGCCGGGGGAGCCCAGCGCCTCGTAGGCGAGTTCCTCGGGGTCGACCTCCTGGCCGGCGATGTCGACCAGCCGCCACGGGCCGGCCCAGCTGAGCTCGTAGCGGGCCTTGTCCTCGCCGACCAGCTCATGGGCGATGGCAGCGCCGAGAAGCCGGGCGATGACCTTCCGCTTCGCCTCGCCAGCCTCCTCGGGAGTGGTCTCGACCTCGACGAGGTCCAGGAGCGCGTCGAGGTTGCCAGCGGCGATGAGGTCGAGGGCGCCGCGGACCGTGGCCGGCAGGACCTGGTTCTCCTGCATCGCGTTCAGGAGGGCCTCGGCGTTGACCGCCGCGGCCCGGGCGCCGGCGACGGTGACGATCTCGGCCATCGGGGCCGGGGTCAGACCGGAGCCGGCGAACGTCTTGTCCTCGAGGGCGAGGAAGTTCTGAGACGGGTAGCGCAGGATGCTGGCGGCGTTGCCGGACTTGTCCGCCTCGTCCACGGGGGCCATCGCCTCCAGCCGCTCGATCCGCTCGGACAGCGGCGGGTGCGAGTCGTAGGCGGACGTCTTCGCCTCCGGCGGCGCCGCGCTGATCATGGCGAGCTCCTCGAGCCGCTCGGGGTCGCTCATCAGGTTCGTGAAGTTGTCGAAGAAGCGGGTGGGCCGCAGGCCGTAGTGGGTGCCGGCCTCGACGTACTGCTCCAGGTAGATGCGCCAGGCGGCGTCGAGCGCGGGGAGGGTGCGCAGCGCGATCGCGGCGGTCCGCGGGCCGGCGACCTCCGCACTGAGCCTGTCGGCGTCGATCTCATGGGCGTGCGCGATGGGGCCGGTGAGGGAGAAGAAGAGCCGGGCGTACGTCCGGAACGGCCGCTTCGTCAGCGGGTTGGAGAGGCCGGCGGCGACCTCGGCGATCGCCAGGCGGCTGCGGTGGATGAGGGCACCGAGCCGGGTCTGGGTGGTGCTGTGGTGACCGAGCTCGTGGGCGAGCACCGCGTGGAGCTGGTTGCGGGAGAGGCCCTGGAGGAGAGGTACGCCGAGGAACATCCGTCGGGTGCCGGTCCGGAGGCCGAGGAGGCTGGTCTCCTCACTGACCGCCGCGTTGGCGTCCGGCACCAGCCGGATCTCGTCGGGCGCGCGGGTTCCCACGGCGGCGGCCAGCTGGCGTACCTCCGCCCACAGCCCGGGCTGATCCTGCTCGGTGAGGACGAGGCCACCGGGATCCTTGGGGGCCCGAGGACGGCGTCGCGGGGCCACCTGCCGGCCGACGAGCGCGAAGGCAGCCAGGACGTAGGCGACGGCCAGGAGCGAGACCGCGAGAGCAGCCCGGAGCGTACGCATGAATGGTGGACCTTGGTGGGGGATGGGGTGTCAGTCCGAGATGAGGGGGAGGGTAGCCGGTCCGGCGATTCGCTGGGAAGGGACCACGCCTTAGACTCGGGCTGATGAGTGAGACTCCCGCGCCGCGCCTGGCGGCCACGATCGAGGAGGTCTGGGAAGCGCTGCAGTCGCGCTGGCCCGAGACCCGTCTCGAGCCCTCCCTGGATCGGATCCGCGCCCTGCTCGAGATTCTCGGTGATCCGCAGAACGCGTTCCGGATCATCCAGCTGACCGGCACCAACGGCAAGACCTCCACCTCCCGGATGATCGACACGCTGCTGCGGTCCTTGGATCTGCGGGTCGGGCGGTTCACCTCGCCGCACGTCGAGCGGATCAACGAGCGGATCTCGGTCGACGGTGCGCCGTTGGACGACGACGAGTTCGTGGCCGCGTTCAACGACGTCGCCCACTACCTCAGCATGGTCGACGACGACCAGCCGCACCCGCTGTCGTTCTTCGAGACGATGGTCGGGATGGCGTACGCCAAGTTCGCCGAGGCGCCGGTCGACGTGGCCGTCGTCGAGGTGGGCCTGGGTGGCGGCTGGGACGCGACCAACGTCGCGGACGCCGATGTTGCCGTGGTGACCCCGATCGCGGTCGACCACGCGAAATACCTCGGTGACACCCCGGTCGCCATCGCCCGCGAGAAGGCCGGGATCATCAAGCCCGGCGCGATCGCCGTGATCGCCGAGCAGTCCGTCGACGTCGCCGCCGTGCTGGACCAGCACGCCGCCGAGGTCGGCGCCCGGCTGCTGTGGGAGGGCACCGACTTCGCGGTCGAGTCCCGCACCCCGGCGGTGGGCGGACAGATCCTCACGCTGCGCGGGATGCGGGGGACGTACGAGGATCTCTTCCTGCCGCTCTACGGTGCCCACCAGGCGCAGAACGCGGCCGCGGCGCTGGCCGCGGTCGAGGCATTCCTCGGCGAGACCGTCCTGGCCGACGAGGTCGTGCGCGACGCGTTCGCGAAGGTCGACTCGCCGGCGCGGCTGGAGATCATGCGGTCGTCTCCGACGGTCCTGCTCGATGCGGCCCACAACCCTGCCGGTGCGGAGGCGACGGTCGCCGCTCTCGAGGACTCGTTCTCGTTCTCCGGTGTCGTCGGGGTCATCGGGGTGATGGGCGACAAGGACGTCGAGGGTCTGCTCGCGGTCTTCGAGCCCGTGCTCGAGCATCTCGTCGTCACCCAGAACTCCACCGAGCGAGCCCTTCCGGCCATCGAGCTCGCCAAGATCGCCGTCGACCTCTACGGCGAGGAACGGGTCTCGGTGGTCCCGCGTCTCGCCGACGCCATCGACGCTGCGATCGGCCTCTCGGAGTCCTCCGGCGGCGGCTCGATCTCCGAGGGTGCGGTGCTGGTGACGGGCTCCGTGGTGACCGCCGGAGAGGCGCGTACGCTGTTGGGCTCCCGCGGCCCGGCCGCCCGGTCGGCTGCGACCGCCCGGGTCGTGCCGACCGCCGACCCCGAGCTGGACGCCTATCTGGAGGCGGACGCAGATGGCGAGTGAGCGGGAGAAGTCGCCGCGGCGCGGGATGTGCGCCGCGATCATCTCGATGGAGGGACTCGCGGTCGCGCTGGCCGCACCCGTGATGATCTCGATCGGCGGGGTCTCCGCCGGGCTGGCGCTGCCGCTGGGCCTCGGGTTCTTCGTGGCCTGCATCGTGGTGGCTGGCATGCTGCGCCGCCCGTGGGCCTACTGGGTCGGCTGGGCGCTGCAGGTAGTGGCGATCGGGATGGGGTTCCTGATCCCGATCATGTTCGTCGTCGGCGCGATCTTCGCGGTCCTGTGGGGCATGGCCGACATCCTCGGTCGCAAGATCGAGAGCGAGCGTGCTGCGGCTTTCGAGGCGTTCGACCGGATCACCACCGAGGAAGAGGCCGGGGAAGAGGCCGAGCCCAGGTAGGTTGGCTGCCGTGGAGGAGCACGACGAGCTGCAGATGGCGACGGACGACGAGGCGGCCACCGACTGGGCACTGTGCCCGGCGTGCGGCAACGCGCTGGTGCTGCGGCGGCCGCGGACGCGTACGGCCCACTACGCGCACAAGGCAGGGGAGTCGTGCCGGCTCGTCGGCGCGCAGCTGCGGCGGACCAGCTCCGGGTGGGCCGTCGGCGGAGGCGAGGACGACCCGGACAGCCTCGAGAACCTCTTCGACCTCATCGAAGACGACGCGCCAGGACGCTCCGGCTAACGCGCGAGGGCGCCGGTGACCGCGGCGAGCGCTTCATCCAGCTCGGTGTCGGTGACGCCGCCGAAGCCGATCACCAGCCCGGTCAGGCCACTGGTGCGGACGTAGGTGGAGAGCAGGTTGATCTCGAAGCCGGCGGCTCGGGCGGCGTCGCGGGCCCGGCGCGCGTCCGCCTCGGGCAGCAGCCAGGTGGAGTACATCCCGGCGAGCGGGCCGGCGAGCGTGGCGTAGGGGCTCATCGCCTCGGCCACCCTCGGGGCACGCTCGGCGTAGACGCGGCGGGCGGAGCGTACGGCCCTGTCGAGCCAGCCGTCGCGAAGCAGCGTCAGGAGCGCGCGCTGCGAGGGCCAGGCGGCGCCGGCGTGGGTGATCGTGCGGCGGCGCAGGATCAGCTCGTGCAGGTCGGGCGGTGCGACCAGCCAGCCCAGGCGCAGCGTCGGGACCACCGACTTCGCCGCGGTGCCGAGATAGACCACCCGGCCGCGGTCCAGCCTGGCCATCGCGGGCACCGGCGCGACGTCGTAGCGGAACTCCGAGTCGTAGTCGTCCTCGATCACGACCGCGTCCGCCCGCCTGGCCGCCTCGAGCAGCGCCAGCCGGTCGGCCGCCGGCATGACGCGTCCGAGCGGGTGCTGATGCGCCGGAGTGACGTACGCCGCGACGGCAGGTCCCAGGACGGTGACCCTCTCCACGGCCGGCAGGTCGATGACCTCACGTCCGTAGGTGAGCACCGTCTCGGCCGCCGCCCGGTATCCCGGGTCCTCCACCGCCACCGGCCCTCGGCGCAGCTCGGGGAGGAGCGCGCGGAGCCCGTCGGTGGTGCCCGCGGTCACGATGATCTCGTCCGGATGGAGGTCGAGGCCGCGGGTGCGTCCGAGCCTCGACGTCAGCGCCTCGCGCAGTTCGAGCAGTCCCCGGGGGTCGTCATAGCCACGCGGGGGAGCGGCCACCGAGACCTCCCGCCACGCCCGCCGCCACCCCGGCTCCAACCGCGGGTCGAAGAACGGTGTGCCCGTGTCCAGCGGAGAGGTCAGGCGCGTCGGCCGAGAAGTCAGGCGCGTCCGCCGAGGCGTCGGTTGCGTCGGCCGAGACGTCACGCCGGTCGGGTGGGTCGTGGTGACGTACGTCCCGGACCCGCGGCGCGCCTCGAGCCATCCCTCGGCGGTGAGCTGGTCGTAGGCCTGTTCGGTCACCGCGCGCGAGACGCCCAGATCGGCGGCGAGCGCGCGGCTCGAGGGCAGCCGGTCGCCGGTCCCGAGCGTGCCGGCCAGCACCAGGGTGCGGACCTGCCCGGCGAGCTGGGCGGGTAGCGGCTCGGCGGAGGTACGGTCGAGGGTCACGGGGAGCATCGTTCGAATGGCCTGTCGGAGTGGGCGGGAATTGGCTCGTGCGTGCAGGCCACTTCGCTATCAGAATGGTGCCATGAGCACGATGTTGTCACCCACCTCACGCACCCGGGTCAGCCGCGGCAAGAACCGCGCCGTCCCCGACCGCGAGCGCCTCCACACCTTCCTCGGCGAGGCGCTCATCGCCCACCTGGGCGTCACCGTCGGGTCGGGCGAGGACGCCCACCCGGTCGTCCTGCCCACCGCGTACGGCTTCGATCTCGACGGCCCGGACGCGGGCGGGTCGCTCTACCTGCACGGCTCGGTGGCTGCCGGGTGGCTCGCGCGGGCGTTGGAGCGCGACGTGTGCGTCACGATCACCGAGCTCGACGGCCTGGTCGCGGCGCGGAGCGGGTTCCACCACTCGATGAACTACCGCTCGGCGGTTGTTATCGGCCGCGCCCGCCTGGTCGAGGACCCGGACGAGCGTGAACGCGCCCTCGCGCTGGTCGTCGACCAGATGATCCCCGGCCGCTGGGAGACCCTGCGTCCGGCGACCCGCAAGGAGCTCGCCGCGACCGCCGTACTCGCTCTCCCGCTCGCCGAGGCGTCGATGAAGGCGCGCGCCGAGGGGCCGGTCGACGACCCCGCCGACATCGACTCCGGCACCTGGGCCGGGGTGATCCCGATCCACCGCGTCGCCGGCGCCCCGATCACCGCCGAGGACGCGACCGGGCCGGCGCCGGAGGATGTCGTACGCCGCGCCGCCGGGCTCGGGGCCGCGGGATGCTCGCCGAGGTAACTCGGTCAGCGCGCGCCTCCTTCGTGGAGTTCCACGAAGGAGGCGTCAGTTCGCCGAGTTACCTCGGTGAACGGACGCGGGTCAGCTGAGCCCGGCGCGCCGCAGCGCGTCGGCCATGGCGCCGTTGGCGGGTGCGGAGGAGCCGCGGCCGCCGCCCTGGCCGCCGCGGTTGCCACCGGGACGCCCGCCGCCCTTGGGTCCGCCCTTGCCCTGGCCGCGCTGGCCACCGCCAGGGCGGCCGCCGGACTCGCCCTTGGCACCCGCACCTGCACCCGTGGGAGCGTCGTCGTTGAGTCGGAGCGTGAGCGAGATCCGCTTGCGGGCCTCGTCGACCTCCAGGACCTTCACGCGCACCACGTCGCCGGAGCGGACCACGTCGCGCGGGTCCTCGACGAACTTGTCCGACATCGCGGAGATGTGGACCAGGCCGTCCTGGTGGACCCCGATGTCGACGAAGGCGCCGAAGGCGGCCACGTTGGTGACGGTGCCCTCCAGGACCATGCCGGGACGTAGGTCGGCGATCACGTGCACCGACTCGGAGAAGGTCGCCGTGCGGAACTCCGGACGCGGGTCGCGGCCGGGCTTCTCGAGCTCGGAGAGGATGTCGGTGACCGTCGGCAGACCGAACTTGTCGTCGACGAACTCCGACGGTTTCAGCGACTTCAGCGTCGAGGTGTTGCCGATCAGCGCCCCGATGTCCGCGGACGCCTTGTCCAGGATGCGGTTGACCACCGGATAGGCCTCGGGGTGGACGCCGGACATGTCGAGCGGGTCGTCGCCGCCACGGATCCGGAGGAACCCGGCCGCCTGCTCGAACGCCTTCGGGCCGAGCCGCGCCACCTTGGTGAGCTCGCGGCGGGTCCGGAACGGGCCGTTGGCGTCCCGGTGCGCGACGATCGCCGAGGCGAGCGACTCGGTGATCCCTGAGACCCGGCGCAGCAGGGGAGCCGAGGCGGTGTTGAGGTCGACGCCGACGCCGTTCACACAGTCCTCGACGACCGCGTCCAAGGACTTGGACAGCCCGTATTCGGGCAGGTCGTGCTGGTACTGCCCGACGCCGATCGACTTCGGCTCGATCTTGACCAGCTCGGCCAGCGGGTCCTGAAGACGGCGCGCGATCGACACCGCTCCACGCAGCGACACGTCGAGCTCCGGAAGCTCGGAGGAGGCATACGCCGAGGCGGAGTAGACCGAGGCGCCCGCCTCGGAGACCATCACCTTGGTCATCTTCAGGTCGGGCAGCAGTTTCAGCAGGTCGGCGGCGAGCTTGTCGGTCTCGCGCGAGGCGGTGCCGTTGCCGATCGCGATCAGGTCGACGGAGTGCTTCTTCGCCAGCTTCGCCAGGGTCGCCAGCGATCCGTCCCAGTCACGCCGCGGCTCGTGCGGGTAGACCGTCGAGGTGTCGACGACCTTCCCGGTGGCGTCCACGACGGCCACCTTCACGCCCGTCCGGATGCCGGGGTCCAGGCCCATCGTCGCCCGCGTGCCGGCCGGCGCGGCCAGCAGCAGGTCGCGCAGGTTGTCGGCGAAGACCGCGATCGCGGCCTCCTCGGCAGCGGTGCGGATCCGGGTGCGCATGTCGAGCTCGAGGCGGAAGAGGATCCGCGTACGCCACGCCCACCGCACCGTCTCGGCCAGCCACTTGTCGGCCGGACGGCCGGAGTCCGTGATCGCGAAACGAGCAGCGATCGAGCGCTCGTAGTCGGTGACGACCCCAGGCTCCGGCTCCTCGGCGTAAGGAGACAGGGTGACGTCGAGCACCTCCTCCTTCTCCGCGCGCAGGACGGCCAGGGTGCGGTGCGACGGCAGCGACGCGTACGCCTCGGAGAACTCGAAGTAGTCGGAGAACTTCGCCGCCGCCGGGTCGTTCTCGCGGCCCTCGCGGACGCGGGTCACCAGGCGGCCCTGCTTCCACATCCGCTCGCGCAGCGTGCCGATCAGGTCGGCGTCCTCGCCGAACCGCTCGACCAGGATCGCGCGGGCGCCGTCGAGCGCGGCCTTCGTGTCGGCCACGTTCTCCCCGAGGAAACCCTCGGCGAGAACGACCGGGTCCTGGGACGGGTCGGCCATCAGGCTGTCTGCGAGCGGCTCGAGACCGTTCTCGCGGGCGATCATCGCCTTCGTGCGCCGCTTCGGCTTGAACGGCAGGTAGATGTCCTCCAGCCGCGCCTTGGTGTCGGCGGCGAGGATCGAGGCCTGCAGCTCGGGGGTGAGCTTGTCCTGCTTCGCGATCTCGGCGAGCACGGCCGCACGCCGCTCCTCCAGGTCGCGCAGGTAGCCGAGACGTTCCTCCAACGTACGCAGCTGGGCGTCGTCGAGGCCGCCGGTCGCCTCCTTGCGGTAGCGCGCGATGAACGGCACCGTCGAGCCCTCGTCGAGCAGGGCGACCGCGGCGGTCACCTGCGCCGGGCGCACCCCGAGATCTTCGGCGATGCGGGCCGGGATGGCGGCCATCGAGTCTGCGAGCGTCGGAGCTGATGGGGTTGTCGTCACGGAGCGCAATCCTGCCGTACGCCACCGACACTGTTTCGACAAGGCCGACCAGGCGCGGCCCGAACGTGCCCGGACGGGTCCTCCCCGATACGCTCAGCCCCATGACGCAGCGCACGTTCGTGATCCTGAAGCCCGACGCCGTCCGCCGGGGCCTGGTGGGGGAGATCCTGTCCCGCTACGAGGCCAAGGGCCTCTCGATCGTGAAGCTGGAGCACCGCACCATCGACGCGGGCACGGCCGACGAGCACTACGCCGAGCACGTCGAGCAGCCGTGGTACCCGCCGCTGCGTGACTTCGTCACCTCCGGCCCGCTCGTCGCCGCGGTCCTCGAGGGCGACGAGGCGATCGAGGTCGTCCGTGCGCTCAACGGTGCCACCGACGGCCGCAAGGCCGCCCCGGGCACCATCCGCGGCGACCTGTCCCTCTCCAACCGCGAGAACCTCGTGCACGGCTCCGACTCGCCCGAGTCGGCCGATCGCGAGATCAAGCTCTGGTTCGGCGCCTGAGACGCTCGAGCAAGTGACCGCGCGAAGCGCGGATCCGCTGAC
>NZ_JBHVGB010000118.1:0-18741 GCF_042801335.1 Nocardioides sp. NPDC057577
CCCCGCGTCTCGCGAAGCGAAGCGAGCGAGAGGGGTCGGATGCGCCGACTCGGCATGTTGTCGTCTACGGCAGCTGAAATACGAAGTGGCAGAGCAGGTAGGTCAGGGCTGCGACACCACCGGCCGCGGGGAAGGTGAAGATCCAGGCGGCGACGATCGACTTCGCGATACCCCAGCGGACCGCTGAGAACCGCTTGGTCGCGCCGACACCCATGATCGCCGAGGTGATCGTGTGGGTGGTCGAGATCGGGGCCTCCCAGACGTACGCCGTGGTGTAGAGCACCGAGGCGGCGACCGACTCGGCGGCGAAGCCGCGGGAGGGGTCCAGGTGGATGATGCGACGGCCGAGGGTGCGCATGATGCGCCAGCCCCCGGACATGGTGCCGAGAGAGATCGCGGTCGCAGCCGCGGCGATGACCCAGAGCGGAAGAGGGTCGCCCTCGGAGAGGAAACCGCCGGTGACCAGGGCCAGGAAGATGACGCCCATCGTCTTCTGGGCGTCCTGGAGGCCGTGGCCGAGGGCCATCGCGGCGGCCGAGATCGTCTGCGCGATCCGGAAGCCCTTCTGGGCCTTGTGCTGGTTGGCGCGGCGGAAGATCCACATGATGGCGAGCATCACGCCGAAGCCGAGGCCGAAGGCGACCACGGGGGACACGAACATCGGGATGACGACCTTCTCCAGCACCGTCATCCAGTTGACGAACGCGCCGGCGGCGATCGCCGAACCGGCCAGGCCACCGATGAGCGCGTGCGACGATGACGAGGGGAGGCCGAAGTACCAGGTGATCATGTTCCAGGCGATCGCGCCGAGCAGGCCGGCCATCACGACGGTCAGACCATGTGCCCCTGATGGTGGCGTGATGGTGTCGGAGACGGTGTGGGCGACCTTCTGGCCCAGGAAGGCGCCGACGAAGTTCATCACCGCCGCGAGCAGGAGGGCGATGCGCGGCGTGAGCGCGCGCGTGGACACGGAGGTCGCGATGGCGTTGGCTGCGTCGTGGAAGCCGTTGGTGTAGTCGAAGACCAGGGCGACGACGACCACCGCGATGACGATGGCAAGTTCCACGGTGTCAGGATTCCTTGACGGCGATCTGCTCGACGGTGTTCGCGACCTTCTCGAAGCCGTCGATCGCGTCCTCGAGTGACTCGACGATGTCCTTCAGCTTGAGGACCTCCATCGCGTCGTACTCACCGGAGAAGAGCTTGGCGAGGATGCGACGGTGGTTCTTGTCGCCCTGGTTCTCGAGACGGTTGATCTCGATCCAGTACTCGGAGAGCTCCTTCATGGAGCGCAGCTTGGGCATCGCCGCCGCGGTCAGCTCGGCGCAGCGCTGGAGCACGGTGACCTGGTCCGAGAGCTCGGGGGGCAGGATGTTGACGCCGTAGACGAAGATCTGGTCGACGACCTCGTCCATCGAGTCCATCACGTCGTCGAGACCGGAGCCGAGGGCGTAGATGTCCTCGCGGTCGAACGGCGTGACGAAGGTCGAGTTGACCTTCTTGACGATCTCGTGGGTGGACTCGTCGGCGGCGTGCTCCGCGTCGCGCATACGTCGCGCGACGTCCTCGCGATCGGCTGTGTCGCTGAGCATCTCGGCGAGCAGCGAGACACCGCCGACGAGGTGGTTGGCGGACTCGGTGAACAGGTCGTAGAACGACGTGTCGACCGGGCGGATTCGGAAACGCACGGGGGGCTCCTGGCTGGATGAGGCAGACCTGCGGGCTCATGTTAGGCGAGTCCGCTTGACACGACGAAAGCCAGGGCGTGTTCAGCCTGTCGCGGCGCGCCTGCGCTGGCGCTGCCGTGTGATCAACATCGCCTGCAGGTGGTCGGGAGCGTGGTTTCGGGCCCACGTTCCGTCGGGGCCGAGGATCCAGGCGTCCGTGGTCGGTTCGAATGCCAGGTCGAACAGTGCGCCGACCTCGGCCACGAGCTCCGGGGTGGGGAGCCGTACGAGGGCCTCGACCCGGCGGTCGAGGTTGCGGTGCATCATGTCGGCCGAGCCGATCCAGGCGGTCGGTCCGTCGCCGTCCTCGGTGGCACCGTTCTCGAACCAGAAGATCCGGGAGTGCTCCAGGAAGCGGCCCAGGATCGAGCGCACCTCGATGGTCTCGCTGAGTCCCGCCACGCCGGGACGGAGCGCGCAGATGCCCCGGACCAGGAGCTGCACGGGCACGCCCGCCTGGGAGGCCAGGTAGAGCGCGTCGATGATCGCCTCGTCGACCACCGAGTTGGCCTTGAGCCGAATCCTCGCCGGGCGCCCGGCCAGGTGGTGGGCGATCTCGGCGTGGATCTGCTCGATCAGGCCGTTGCGTACGTTGCCGGGGGCCACCAGAAGCTGCTCGTACGTCGCCTCCCGGCTCCAGCCGGAGAGGTTGTTGAACAGGTGGGCGACGTCCTCGCCGATCTCCTCGTTGGTGGTGATCAGCCCCATGTCCTCGTAGAGCCTGGAGGTCTTCGGGTTGTAGTTGCCGGTGCCGATGTGGGTGTAGCGACGGATCGTGCCGTCGGGCTCCTCGCGGACCACCATCGCCAGCTTGCAGTGGGTCTTCAGGCCGACCAGGCCGTAGACCACGTGGCAGCCGGCCTGCTCGAGCTTGCGCGCCCAGCGGATGTTGGCCACCTCGTCGAAGCGGGCCTTGATCTCGACCAGCACCAGCACCTGCTTGCCTGCCTCGGCAGCGTCGATCAGGGCGTCGATGATGGGGGAGTCGCCGGAGGTGCGGTAGAGGGTCTGCTTGATCGCCAGCACCCGCGGGTCGGCCGCGGCCTGCTCGATGAAGCGCTGCACGCTGGTCGCGAACGAGTCGTAGGGATGCTGGAGGAGTACGTCACCACGGCGAGCCGCCTTGAAGACGTCGACCGGTGCGGCGCTCTCGACCGGCGCGAGCGCCGGGTGCGTGCTCGGCACGAAGGCCGGATACTTCAGCTGCTCGCGGTCGATGTCGGCGATGCCGTGCAGCCCGCGCAGGTCGAGCGGACCGGGCAGCCGGAAGACCTCCTTGTCGGAGATGCCGAGCTCGGAGACCAGCAGGTCGAGCGTCGAGTCGGTCATCGACTCCTGCACCTCGAGGCGTACGGGAGGGCCGAAGCGCCGCCTGAGCAGCTCCTTCTCCAGTGCGGTGAGGAGGTTCTCGGTGTCGTCCTCCTCGACCTCGAGATCCTCGTTGCGGGTGACCCGGAAGGTGTGCACCTCGAGGATCTCCATGCCCGGGAACAGCTTGGACAGGCGCTCGCTCATGACCTCCTCGAGCGGCACGAAGCGGTCGTTGCCCAGCGGCACGAAGCGGCTGAAGATCGGCGGGACCTTCACCCGGGCGAAGTGCTTCTTCTTGGTCTTCGGGTCCCGCAGCCGGACGGCGAGGTTGAGGGAGAGGCCGGAGATGTAGGGGAACGGGTGGGCCGGGTCGACCGCGAGCGGCGTCAGCACCGGGTAGACCCGCTCCTTGAACAGCTTCTTGCAGGCCTTGACCTCCTCGGGGGTGAGGTCCTCCCAGTGCAGCAGCTGGATGCCCTCTTCGAGCAGCGCCGGCTTGATCTTGCCGCGGAACACCTCGGCATGCCGCTCGGAGAGCTCCCGGGTCTTCTTCCAGATCAGCTCGAGGACCTCCCGCGGCATCAGGCCGGAAGCGGCCTTGACCGCCACCCCCGCCGCGATCCGCCGCTTCAGGCCCGCCACCCGGACCATGAAGAACTCGTCCAGGTTGGAGGTGAAGATCGCCAGGAAACGTACGCGCTCCAGCAGCGGCAGCGTCTCGTCCTCCGCCAGCTCCAGCACCCGCTCGTTGAACCGCAGCCAGGACAGCTCGCGGTCGAGGAACCGGTCCTCGTACTTCTCGACCTCGGCCAGCGCCTCATGATCGGGGATGTATTCGGGCTCGACGTCGAACGGCTGGTCGGGAACCGCGGTCAGGCTCACGGTGTCCTCGGCCGAACGGGTGGGGGCCTGCGGGTCGAGACTCATGGGACCAGTGTGACTCACCTGCGTGTCCTGCGGGGAGACTCGATCCGAACTCTGACCGCTGGACCGGTCGTCTGGTGAACTTACCTGTTACACGATGTCCCTACTAGCGGGTAGTTTGGGCGCATGTCGATTCTTGCGCGTGCGTCGTCCGTGATCGATCCGCTGCTGGCGCCGGTGGTGACCCGGATCAAGGGCCTGGCGTTCGAGGGGGCGTTGAACCTGCCGGCCGCGGCGCAGCGGCGGCTCGTCGGCAAGCCGGTGACGTACGACGGGCAGACGCTCGCGGTGGACACGCAGATCATGCTCGCGCTGATGAAGGTGTCGGGGGAGCCGGACCCGTCGACGCTGCCGATCCCGAAGGGGCGGGTGGCGCTGTCGCGGCAGTCGCAGCTCGGGGGTGGTCGTCAGGAGATCGGGTCGGTGCGCGAGCTCTGGGCCGCGGGGCTGAAGGCGCGGCTCTACGTCCCGGAGGGTGCCTCGGGCAGCGCGCCGCTGCTGGTCTTCCTGCACGGTGGCGGCTTCATCTTCGGCGACCTCGACTCCCACGACGCCCCCTGCCGGCTGCTGGCCAGTGAGTCGGGCGTCAAGGTGCTCTCGATCGACTACCGGCTGGCGCCGGAGGCACCGTTCCCGGCGGCGTACGACGACTCGGTAGCGGCGTTCCGGTGGGCGGTCGAGCACGCGGCCGAGCTCGGTGCGGACCCGGCCCGGATCGGGGTCGGCGGCGACTCGGCCGGCGGCAACCTGGCGGCCGGGGTCGCGCTTGCCGTCGGCGAGGACTGCGCCTTCCAGCTGCTCATCTACCCGGTGACGCAGTCGGAGGCGGCGACCAAGAGCCGCGAGGACCTCAGCGAGGGCTTCTACCTGACCTCGGACTTCATCGCGGCCGCCACCGACAACTACCTGCCCGCGGGCATCGACCGCCGCGACCCGCGCCACGCCCCGCTGTACGCGGAGATCCCGGCGACCGGGATCGCCCCGGCGTACGTCGCGACCGCGGGTTTCGACCCGCTGCGCGACGAGGGCGAGGCGTACGCCGCCAAGCTCGAGGAGGCTGGGGTCAAGGTCGCGCACAAGCGCTTCGCCGACCAGATCCACGGGTTCCTGAACGTGGTCGGCGCCGGGCGTACGTCTCGCGCTGCCGTGCTCGAGCTCGCGCAGGTCCTGCGCGACAACCTCTGAGGCTGACTCAGCCGGCCATATCCGGACGCCAGCGGAGAACTTCGCGCTGGAACGCCTCGGGGTCGACCATCGACTTGTCGACCTTCACCGCACCGGCCTCGTCGGTGTTGAACTCGACGACCCACTCGTCGGTGGCCGGCTCACCCTTGATGGTGATGTCGGTCTGGGTGTCGTAGAGGTCGTAGGTGTGGGTCTGCTCGTCCTTGCGTACGTCGAGCACGCCCTCCTCGGTGACGGTGACGGTGCTCTCGGTCATGACCGAGCCGTCCTCGGGCACGAACGTACGGACGGTGGGCTCGGGCAAGGGAGTGTCGGCGCCCGGGATCTTGGCGCCGGGGAACTTGCCGGACTCGGCGAGCTTGACCGCCGCCAGCCAGCCGCTCGAGCGGTGGGGGAGCGAGTCGCTCGGGGTGTCGGGCAGGTCCGCCGTCGCGGTGCGTGAGTCCTCGGACTGCAGCTTGTTGGCCTGCTTCTTCCCGGTCGGCCGCTCGGGCAGCGTCACGGGCGCGGTCGGAGGACCGGCCGTCGGCGCGGCCGGTGAGTCGACCGGTGCGGGCGCGGTGGTCTCGACAGGGTCGACCAACGGCGTGCGCGCGACCGGCTCGAGGGGCTCGACCACGAGCGGCTCGTCAGGAGCGTCCGGGATGGGGAACTGAGCCTCGGGCGGCGACGGGGTCGCGGCAAGGGTGAGCTCGAGCGCCTGCATCGCCCGCTTGTTGGTGCTGCCGCCCTTGACCGCGAGCATGACGGCCTCACGCAGGTCGGCGAGCTGCTTGGCGAGCTGGGCGCTGCGGCGTTCGGCGATCTGCCGGTCCACGATGGCCTGCTCGACCAGCTGGGTGTTGTGCAGGATCGAGGCCTCGACGGCCTGACGGTCGATCGCCTTCTGGCCGGCGACCTCCTCGGCCTCGGCCCGAAGGCGTACGGACTCGGCGGCCTGCTCCTGGACGTCGGCGAGACGGTTCATCATCTCCGTCATCCGGCGCTCGGCCTCTTCGCGCTCGCGGGCCTGTCCGGTGACGAGCTCGGTCATCGATTCGTGAGCGGTACGCAGCGCGGACTCCGCCGCCCGACGACCCTCGTTGGCCTCGGTCGCGGCGCGCTCGGCGGCGCGGCGGCCCTCAAGGGCCTGCACCGCGAGATCGGCGTGCTCGGAGGCGCGCTGGTCGGCCGCCATCCGGGCGAGGTTGGCGGACTCGGCCGCCTGCTCGGCCTGCGAGGCGAGCTCGGTGAGCTGCCGGTAGCGCTCCTCGTTCTCGTTGGCCTCGTGCGCGGCGGCAGCGGCGAACTCGGCGTACTGCTTCGCGCTCTTCTCGGCCTCGAGACGGGCGTCGTTGGCGGCGTCGGCGGCCTTGAAGGCGCGCAGCGCGGCCTCCTCCGCCTCGGTGCGCGCGGCCAGCGCCTCGGCTGCCACGGCGTACTGGTCGGCAGCCGTGGCCTCGGCCGCGGCCCGGGTCATCGCGTGGTCCTCGGCGTTGGCGTCGGCGGCCTTGCGCTCCTCGAAGGCCTCCTTCGCCGCTTCCTCGGCCTCGGCGCGGGCGGTCGCGGCCGACTCGGCGGCGGCGTAGGCCGCTTCGGCCGCAGCCTCCGCCTCCTTGCGGGCCTGCTCGGCGATCTCGGCCTGCGTCGCCATCGCGACCGCGGAGTCCTCGGCCGTGATCCGCGCGGCGGCGGCCTTCTCGGCCTCCGTCGCCCGGTCGTTGGCGGCCTGCTCGGCGGCCTGGCGTGCGGTGAACGCGGCCAGCGCCTCGTCGGCTCGGCCGGCTGCGGCCGCGTCGGCCTCCTCGCGCATCCGCGCGAGCTCCTCGGATCGGGTGTCGGCGGCGGCGCGGGCGGTGTAGGCGGCCTCGGCGGCAGCCTCCGCCTCGCTGCGGGCCTCGTAGGCGGCGCGGGCCTCGTCCGCGGCCTTGCGGGCGGCCTTCTCGGCTGCCGCGAGCGCGTCGCGAAGCTCGTCCATCTCCTCGAGGCGGTCCTCGGCGGCGGCCTCCGCGACGCTGCGCGCGGCGTAGGCGGCCTGGGCCAGCTCGGCGTGCTCTGCTGCCTTGGTGTGGGCCTCGGCGGCGGAGGCGGCTGCGGTGGCGGCCTCCTCGGCCTTGGTGTGGGCGGCCTCCTCGGCCTCGGTGCGGGCGGTGGCCTGCTCCTCGGCGATCCGGGCCGCCTCGAGCAGGCGGCGCTCGGCGGCCTCCAGCTCCTTGCCCCTCGCGAGCGCGGCCTCCTCGGCCTCGGCGCGCTCCTTGGCACGGGTGTCGGCGAGCTTCTCGGCCTCGACCCGGGCGCGGGCGTACTCCTCGGCTGCCTTCTCCGCGACCTCGCGCGCCTGGTGGGCGTCGGCGGCCAGCTCGGCGTGGAGCTTGGCGGTCTCGTCGGCCTTCGCGCGGGCGGTCGCGTGCTGGGCGGCGGACTCCTCGGCCACCAGCCGCTCGGCCGCCTGCTCGGCGGCCGCCTGCTCGGCTGAGATGCGAAGCGACTCGGCTGCGGCAGCGGCGCGGGCCAACTCCGCAGCGCGCGCCGTCAGGTCCTCGTCGTCACCCGGCTGGGCGGCCGAATCCCGGCTCCACCACTTGCCACTGGGGGTCTGCGTGCTCACGAGGGTGAATGCTAACGGCGAAGTAGGTGGTGTGTGGAGTCTCCGAGAGGATTAACACGCTCGCTACCTGGAACTACACTTATGTAATTCTGGGCGGTGCCGACTTCAGTAGACGAGCGCCTGTACGCCGTCGCGCAGGATCTCCTCGGCGAACACGAACGCGCCCTTGATGACCACACCGTCGATCAGGTCGTCCTCGGTGAGATCGCGACGCGAGGCGCACTGGCTGCACACGGTCACCTGGCCGGCCTCGAGAACCAGCCCGATCAACTCCTGCAGCGGCGCCGCGTTCTCGAGCGTGAACTCTTCCGCCTTCCCGGGCACCGCGAACCAGGTCGCCTCACCGGTGAGCCACAGCGACACCTTCGCGCCGGCGGTCGCGGCGGCCGAAGCGACCGTGAAGGCCTGGTTCGTACGCTCAGGCGTCTCGGCGCCGACGGTCACCTTCACCACGAGTTCTTGCATGCCGAGCACACTAGCGCTTGCGTTTCGGGTCGTAGCCGACGTACGGCCTAAACTCGGCGTGTGGCTTTCGAACTTCCGGAGAACCTTCACCCCGATGCCGGTCCCTGTGCGTGGATGCTCGGCACCTGGCAGGGCAACGGGCACGGTGACTATCCGACGATCGACAAGTTCGAGTTCGGGCAGGAGCTGATCTTCACCCACGACGGGCGTCCGTTCTTCCACTACTTCGCGCGCTCGTGGATCATCGACCCGGAGACGGGGGAGAAGGTGCGCGACGCGGCGCTGGAGACCGGTTTCGTGCGCTTCCGCCCCGAGGGCGAGGTCGAGTGGGTGATGACGCACAACACCGGCATCGTCGAGGTCTGGTACGGCAAGGCCGAGGGCGGCAAGCTCGACCTCACCACCGATGCGGTCGCCCGCACGGAGACCGCGAAGGAATACACCGCCGGCAAGCGCCTCTACGGCAACGTCGAGGGCGACCTTCTCTACGCCTTCGACATGGCCGCGATGGGTCAGGCGCTGCAGCCGCACCTGTGGGCGCGGCTCAAGCGGGTCAAGAAGTAGGTCCAGGAAGTAGTCGTCATGACCGAGGCCGCTGAGGACTGGCGCGAGGCCCTTCGGGCGAAGGGCTACCGGCTCACGCCCCAGCGCGAGCTGGTCCTCGGTGCGGTCGAGCGACTGCGCCATGCCACCCCCGAGGAGGTGCTCGCGGTCGTACGCGAGTCGTCCTCGGCGATCAACCTCTCCACCGTCTACCGCAACCTCGAGGTGCTCGAGGAGCTGGGCCTGGTGCGGCACGCCCACCTGGGTGAGCGGGCGTCGACCTACCACTCGGTCTCCGGGCGGCCACATTTTCATGCGGTTTGCAGGAAGTGTCAGAAGGTCACCAGTGTTGACCCCTCAGTGGCCGACGGTATCTGCGAGCGGCTGCGTGAGGAGTACGCCTTCGAGGCAGATGTCGCTCATCTGACCGTCTTCGGGGCGTGCGTCGACTGTTCTTCCGAGGAGCCATGATGACTGCCAGCCCGCTTCTGTCCCTGCCCGGTGCCGTCGCCGGCGATGGTGCCGACGCACCCGTCGCGGCGCACTACGGATCGTTCAACCTGGAGCAGCGGACGATGGCCTCCGGCGAGGGGTTCGTCGACCTCTCCCACCGGGACGTGCTGCGGATCGCGGGACCTGATCGGTTGACCTGGCTGCACTCGCTGACCTCGCAGGCCTTCGAGGGACTGGCTCCCGGGGCCTGGACCTCGGCCCTGATCCTGTCGCCGCAGGGGCATGTCGAGCACTTCTTCTCCGGCGTCGACGACGGCTCCTCCTTCCTGGCGTGGACCGAGCCCGGGGCCGGTGAGGCGCTGGTCGGCTACCTGGAGCGGATGAAGTTCTGGTCGGATGTGACCGTGACGGCCGAGCCGTCGCAGGCCTCCGTCTGGCGTCCCACGCAGGGCTACTCGTTCGTCCCACGCGAGTCCCTGGAGACGTACGCCGCTGCCGCAGGCCCCGCCTGCGGGTTCTGGGCGTTCGAGGCTCTCCGGATCGAGCGCGGTGAGCCGCGGTTCGGCGTGGACACCGACGCGCGCACGATCCCCAACGAGGTCGGCTGGGTGCCGGGTTCGGAAGAGACCGTCGGCCCGGAGTACGCCGTCCATCTCGACAAGGGCTGCTACCGCGGCCAGGAGACGGTCGCCCGCGTCCACACGCTCGGCCGCCCGCCGCGTCGGCTGGTGCTGCTCCACCTCGACGGCTCCGAGAACCGGCTGCCGGCCGCGGGGTCGGAGCTGGTCTTCGGTGAGAAGACGGTCGGCTTCGTCGGGTCCTCGGCTCGACACCACGAGCTCGGCCCGATCGCGTTGGGGCTGGTCAAGCGCAACGTACCCGTGGACGCGCAGCTCGTCGTGGACGGGATGCCGGTCGCGCAGGAGGTCCTCGTCGACCCCGAGATCGGCCTCCACATCCGCCCGCTGCGCTGACCCGCTTCCCTCGATCCGGGTCAGAGCCAGGGCGACGCTCGCGGTCGGTCAGTCCCGCCGACCGGCGGCGACGGCGTCGAGGGCGAGGGTCGCGAGGACGTCGCCGGGGATGCCGGGGTAGCCGTGGCTGAGGGCACGCCAGTCGGCAGGGATGGCGGAGGCGCCCCAGCGGGCACCGAGGAGGCCGCCGGCGATGGCGGCGACGGTGTCGGTGTCGTTGCCGATCCGGATGGCGGTGTTCAAGGCCTCGACATAGTGCTCGGGCCCTGTGGCCGGGGTCTGAGCGATCGAGGACCAGGCGGCCTGCAGCGCGGTGACGACCCAGCCGTTGGGATTGAAGGTCGCCGGCGGAGCCGTCTCGGCCTCGTCGAGCTTCTCGGTCCAGAAGGTGGCCTCGGCGGGGGAGAGGTGGGAGAGGCCGGAGCGTACGTCCAGCTCGCCGTGCATCACCGCGTGCTCGATCGCCAGGGACCACAGCACACAGCCGGACCGGGCGTGCTCGTCCCAGTGGGTCAGGGCGCTCACCGCGGCGGCGGCCTCGGCGACGGCCGGGCGGTCGCCGAGATGGCGGAGCGGGACCGGCGCGGTACGCATCAGGGAGCCGTTGCCTCCGGTGTGGCCGGTCGTCGCGTGCAGCTTCTCCGAGACCTGCCGCAGCTGCGCGGCGGTCGGCGCGGGGCCGGCGGTGTCGAGCACCCGGGCGGTCTGGTTGCCGATGTCCTTCGGATCCGACTCCGCCCACGTCCGGAAGTTGCGGCCGACCGCGGTCAGCCCCTCCTCGGTGCGCAGGTCGAGTCCGCCGGCGGCGGCGTCGAGGATGCACCACGCCATCGTCGTGTCGTCGGTCCACTCCCCGGGCGCGAACGGGCCGAGCCCGCCACCGAGCATCTGCGCCTTCTCGTCGGCGCCGAGCCGAGGCCGGTCGAACTCGTAGTGAGCCCCGAGCGCATCCGCGACCGCGGTTCCGACGATGGCCCCGACGGCCCGGTCACTCTGAGACTCCGTGAGATCGGATTGGGTCAGCTCCACGCGACCAGAGACTAGCCGCGGGTGTACTGGACGTGGGTGTCGGCCGCAGCGCGGGTGAAGCCGAGGCCTTCGTAGAGACGTACGGCCGGGGTGTTGTCGCCCTCGACATAGAGATGGATCTGCTCGACGCCGGCGGTGGCCAGGTGGTTCAGCCCGAGGAGGGTGACCAGCTTGCCGAGGCCGCGGCCCTGCGCGGCGGGGTCGACACCGACGACGTAGACCTCGCCCTCGGTCTCGCTGTGGCGCTTGGTCCAGTGGAACGCGAGCAGCTTCTCGCCCTCCCACGCGGTGACCAGCCCCGACGGATCGAACCACGGCTCCGACATCCGCTCCCGCAGACCGGCCTCGTCCAGTGATCCCTGCTCGGGGTGGTGCGCGAAGGCGGCGGCGTTGACCCGGAGCAGCTCGGCCTCGTCGCCGGGCTCGAAGCCGCGTACGACGATCCCGTCCGGGGTCTCGGGAGCCGGCGGGAGACCGGCGACGGGCCGCCGCATCACCCACAGGTCCCGGGTGCGCTTCCAGCCCTGGGTGGCGGCCAGCCGGGCGGCCGCCGGGTTGTCCCCGTGGGACCAGGCGGTGGTCCCGGAGGCCAGCGACGGCGCCCGGAGCAGCAGCTGTCGCCCCAGGCCGACCCCCCGATGCTGAGTCAGCACCACGAGCGAGAGCTCGGCGCCGATCAAGAGCCCGAAGCCGCGTACGTCACCCCAGATCGTGGCGTCGTCCGGACGGTTGCGCAGCGTCAGGAGCGTCGCCTCGTCGAGCGGCGCCACGCCGTCGTACGCCTCGGTCGCCTTCGCGATGGCCAGGACCTGATCGACGGTGAGTGCCATAGGTGCAGCCTAGGCGTCGGCCCCCAGGCGAGGAGACGGGGTCAGCCGGGCGCCGTCGGCGGCGGCCTCGTTGTTCTTCGAGGGCAGCACGAAGCGGTAGCCGACGTTGCGGACGGTGCCGATGAGGGTCTCGTTCTCGGGGCCGAGCTTGGCGCGCAGGCGACGTACGTGGACGTCGACGGTGCGGGTGCCTCCGAAGTAGTCGTAGCCCCACACCTCCTGCAGCAGCTGCTGGCGGGAGAAGACGCGGCCCGGGTGCTGGGCGAGGAACTTCAGGAGCTCGAACTCTTTGAAGGTCAGGTCGAGCGGGCGGCCGCCGATCTTGGCGGTGTAGGTGGCGTCGTCGACGACGACCTCGCCGGAGCGGATGACGTGGGCCTCGGGGTCGGAAGCCTCGCGGGCCGCGGAGATGCGGCCGATCGCGAGCTTGATCCGCGCCTCGAGCTCGGCCGGGCCGCAGGTGTGCAGCACGACGTCGTCCATGCCCCAGTCGTGGGCGACGACGGCGAGGCCACCCTCGGTGGCGACGAGCAGAACGGGGATGTCGGTGCCGGTCGTGCGGATCAGACGACACAGGTCACGGGCCTGGGCGAGGTCCTGCCGGCCGTCCACCAGCAGCAGGTCGGAGTCCGGCGCCTCGAGAAGCGCGCTACCTTCAGCAGGAAGGATCTTCACCTGATGGCCGAGGAGAGAAAGTCCGGGGAGGACATCTGCCGAGGGCTGAAGCGAACTGGTCAGCAAAAGAAGCGAGCTCATTGGGGGTGCCTCTCGGTCAGAGAAAGAGGAGCACCGAAACGCAACATTGAGCCTCGGTGAGGTGATCGTTGGACCATATTAACGAAACCTCGCGGTGACATAGGAAGGTTGTCCACGAGAAAGTGACGAAAGTTATAGAGGTCCGCTACTGGGCCGCAGCCAAGTCCGCGGCCGGGACTCCGTCCGACCAGATCGAGGTCGACGGCCCGTTGACGCTGGCCGAAGTCGTACGCCGTGCCGCGGAGCTGCACGCCGGCACCCGCCTTCCCGAGGTGTTGAAGGTCTGCTCGGCGCTCGTCGGTGACCGCCCGGTCGGGTCGCAGGATCCGGGTGCGGTCTCGGTCGAGCCCGGGGAGAGGGTCGAGTTCCTCCCGCCGTTCGCCGGGGGCTCGGAATGAGTTCACGCGATTCGGGGTTGTGCCCCTCGTGAGCACAGGAGCCTGGATCGCGATCATCGCGGTCGTCGCCGCCCTCGGGTTCGGTCTTTTCCGGCTGTTCACCGATGGACGGTTCAGAGGTACGAAGGAGCTGCACGTGACCCAGGAGGTTCACGAGCCCGAGCCGCACGCGTGGGATGCGGTCACCGACGCACTGGGCGAGACCGAGTTAGGTGCGCGGGCGACGCTGGTGCAGTTCTCCTCCGCCTTCTGCGCCCCGTGCCGGGCGACCCGGCGGATCCTGGGCGAGGTGGCCGAGATCGTCCCGGGCGTGGTGCATGTCGAGATCGACGCCGAGCACCACCTCGAGCTGGTGCGTCGCCTCGACATCCTGCGTACGCCGACGACGCTGGTCATCGACGGCGCCGGGAACGAGATCGCCCGTGCCTCAGGGGCTCCGCGCAAGGAGCAGGTCCTGAGTGCGATTCCTGCCTTCGATCTCGAATCCTGACACGCTCGTCCATATGACGAGACATTCGTTTCGTGGCCGTCGGCCATCGCGCTACTGTCTTCGCATGTTCTCGACCATGCTGACCAAGCGCCGCGCAGTGGATCACTGCCGCGTGCGCTCGGCGCTGTGTCGTTCCTGCCGCTGATTCCCTGAGATTTGTCGACTCAGTCGACACCGGGGATCGCTTTCGCCTGTCAGGCTCGTCCTGACGACCTCCCCTCCACTCTCGCAGGAGCACACCTATGTCCGAGACCTCGAGCACGACGGCTACACAGATCGGAATCGACCCCCGCGGCCCGCAGTTCACTGCAGCGGTGACCGTTGTCGTGCTCATCCTGGCCCTGCTGCTCCCGCAGCCATGGGCTCTGGTGGTCACGGTCATCCAGACGGTGCTCTTCGCGATCGGGGCAGGTCTCGGCGTTCAGCGGACCCCTCATGCCTGGCTCTTCAAGAAGTTCGTACGTCCCCGCCTCGGGGCCCCGGACGAGCTCGAGGACCCGGCCCCGCCCCGATTCGCCCAGGGGGTCGGCCTCGCCTTCCTGCTGGTCGCGCTCGTGGGCTACCTCCTCAGCGCCACGCTCGTGGCGCAGATCGCCCTCGGCCTCGCGCTCGTTGCGGCCGTGCTCAATGCCGTCTTCCGGTTCTGCCTCGGCTGCGAGATCTACCTGCTGATCAGGCGACTGGGTCCCACCCCGTCGGCCTGACCCCTGAACGCAAGACTGAACCATTTTTATGGCCAACGAAAGGTACCTAGATGACCCGCGAGAACTCCCTCGTCTCCGCCCAGTGGGTGGAGGAGCACCTCGATGACCCGAAGGTGGTGCTGATCGAGGTCGACGAAGACACCACCGCCTACGACAAGGGCCACATCAAGGGTGCGATCAAGCTCGACTGGACCACCGACCTGCAGGACCAGGTGCGCCGCGACTTCGTCAACAAGGACCAGTTCTCCGCACTGCTCTCCGAGCGTGGCGTCGCCAACGACGACACTGTGGTGCTCTATGGCGGCAACAACAACTGGTTCGCCGCGTACGCCTTCTGGTACTTCAAGCTCTACGGCCACCAGGACGTCAAGCTGCTTGACGGCGGCCGCAAGAAGTGGGAGCTCGACTCCCGCGAGCTGACCGACGAGGCCGTCACCCGCGAGGCGGCCAGCTACACCGCCCAGGACCAGGACCTCTCGATCCGTGCCTTCCGTGACGAGACCGTCGAGGCCATCGGCGTCAAGAACCTGGTCGACGTGCGGTCGCCCGACGAGTTCGCCGGCCGCCTCCTCGCCCCGGCCCACCTCCCGCAGGAGCAGGCCCAGCGCGCCGGTCACATCCCGACCGCGGCCAACGTCCCGTGGTCCAAGGCGGCCAACGACGACGGCACCTTCCGCTCCGACGAGGAGCTCAAGGAGATCTACTCCGAGGCCGGCGTCGACTGGAGCAAGGACACCATCGCCTACTGCCGCATCGGCGAGCGCTCCTCGCACACCTGGTTCGTGCTCAAGGAGCTCCTCGGCCAGGAGAACGTGAAGAACTACGACGGCTCGTGGACCGAGTACGGCTCCCTCGTCGGCGTTCCGGTCGTCACCGGCGACGAGCCCGGGGAGGCCTGAGCATGTGCGGAGCAACTGAGGGCGGGCTCTCGCTCGCCGGCGTCGACGTCGCCAAGGAAGCAGTCATCCAGGGTCAGGTGACCCGTGACGGGTCGCCGGTCCACGGTGCCTACGTCCGGCTGCTCGACCGCACCGGCGAGTTCACCGCCGAGGTGCCCACCTCGGCCACCGGCCACTTCCGGTTCTTCGCCGGCGACGGCGAGTGGACGCTGCGTACGCTCGCGCCGAAGGCGGAGCCCGTGGACAAGAAGGTCCACGCAGCGGTCGGCAACGTCGCCGAGGTGACGATCCCGATCGGCTGAACACTCGCGATCACCGCTTACCGGCCCGTCCTGCTCCGGCAGGGCGGGCCGGCGGCGTTCTCGGGCCGGGCCAAGCGCTCAGCCCGGGTTCGAGGAGCCCGGTGGAAGCCGGCGGTTGAGCGAGAAGAGCCGCCCGAGCACGGGCATGAGCACGATGTTGACCGCGTGCAGGATGCCGATGACCAGCAGGATCCCGGCGATCCTCGCCAGCTCGTCGCTGAGCTGGGCGGCAGAGATGGAGCCGGCGGAGCCGAGCCAGGAGTCGGCCGGCTCGAACCGGATCGTCAGGAGGATGTAGGCGATGAAGATCAGGTAGTAGACGATGTCGGTCAGCACGATGTAGCTCTTGCCGGTCCGCGGGTTGTCGTGGAACACGTCGGCGGCGTACGCCCGGCCGAACCGCTTGATCAGCGGCCCGAGCCACAGGGCGAGCCCGATGAGAATCGCGGTCGTCAGGATTTCGAGCGTCCACCAGGGCATGGTTTCCTCCCCGTTCAGTTCACGGATCTTGTTGACGTACGCCACCACGCCGAGGACCACGGCGACGAGGACGATGGCGGCGACGACGCGGCGGCGCGTCCGGCGGCGTACCTGGTCCCCGGCGATGCCGTCGACCACCCGGGCGAACAGGTCAGCGGACGGCGGTGGCGGACTGGCCGGGTCCCCCATCGCGTCTCGCAGCAGATCGTCGATCCGGCTCATCGGGACTCGACCAGCGTCTCTGCCAGGCTCTTGCGGCCGCGCCGAAGGTGGGTCTTGACGGAGTTCTCCGACAGACCGAGAGCGGTGGCGATCTCGGCGATGCCGAGGTCGTAGTAGTAATGCAGGCTGATGCACTCGCGCTGTCGGGTGGGGAGCCCGCGCAGCGCGGCGATCACTTCGTCCCGGGCGGCGTGGTCCACCGCCTGGTCCTCGGCCGAGGCCTCGTAGGGCTCCGCCGGCGGTTGATGGCGCAGAGAGACGAACCCGCGGCGGTTGTGATCGCGGGCGAGGTTGACGACGATCACGCGCAGGTACGCGGTCGCCTTGGTGTGGTCCCGGAGCCGATGGGCGTGCCGGGCCAGGCGGATGAAGGCCTCTTGGACGAGATCTTCGGCCGCTGTCTTGTCATCCACATACCACCGAGCCATGTGCACCAGCGCCGCCCCTTCGCTCTCGAAGAGCGCCACGAGCAGGCCGTCGCCGATGGCGACGTCGACGTCCGCTTCGTCCATGGCACTCGTCCCATCACTCTCTAGACGAGTGGGACGGGCGATCGGGGTGACGGCCCCCGAGAGGAAAAAAGAACTGCTTCGGCCGGTCACCCTCCGCGGCCGGCGCAAACGTCTTCGAAGCAGAGTTTACAAATGCCTCTACTCCCAAGGAGGGGTCCTATGTCCTTCATGAACAGCCCCAAGATGGCTATCGAGATGGCGGCAGAGCACCGTGCTCGCGAGATCGCCGCCCAGCAGGCTCGGCACCGACTCAGGCTCGCCAGGCAGGCTCGACGACAGGCGAGGTACGCCGAGCAGATCGCCCGGCAGGCGGCTCTCTACGCGGAGAACCCGGACCTGCCCGTGGAGTGGCTCCCGAAGCCCCCGCGTCAGCACACCGACAGCGTCTTCGTCCTGGTGAGCCGGGTCAGGGACTTCGTCCGTGATCTCGGCGGGCACGGCGGTAGGACTCCGGGTGTCCAGGCGCGGTGAGTTCGGCCGCTCCGTCCTCCTCTTCGTCGGGTTCGGGTTCGGCTGGGCGGTCGCGGCTCGGCTCTTCATGCGGTTCTTCAGCGACGATCCCTCGTTCACGCTGCAGGGAACCGGCATGATCGTGGGCCTCGTACTGCTCGAGTTCATCGGGCTCGGGGCCGTCCGAGATGCTCGGCGATCAGGGCGTACGCGCTGGTGGCGGCTCGCGCCCGTGCCGGGACTGCTGCTCTACTTCAGTCTGGGCATGGTGTTCGTGCCCTGCGTCGTCGCCGGGCTCGTTGTCGGGCGTTGCCGTCGAGCGCCGGTCATCGGGCTGGTCACCCTGGTGGGTGTGGCGGGCTCCATCGCCGTTCCCGTGGTGCTGATGCTGGGCGACTCCGGCATCCCGATGGCGCCGACCTTCTTCGCGGGAATGGTCCTGTATGTCGCGTGCTGCCTCGGGCTTGTCGCCGCCTCGAGCGAGTGGTCGCGCCCCTGGCGCCGGCCGATTCGAACCAGCGAGTCGCCGCAACAACCGGCGTACGCAGGCGGCCTCTAGCTTCAGAGCGAAGGAAATCTTGCGGTCCAAGCGGGATATGACGATAGGTTGTCCTCATGTCTGGACTGCTTGTGACCGTGGCGCCTACCGGGGCGGAGACCGCGAAGGAAGACTGCCCGCAGCTGCCGACGACGCTGGAGGAGCTCGTCGCGACGGCGGTTGAGTGCGAGGAGGCCGGCGCGCGGATGATCCACGTCCACATCCGCGACGACGACCATGCGCCGACGCTCGACCTCGGCCGGCTCACCGAGACGGTCGATGCGCTTCACGAGAAGACCGAGCTGATCGTGCAGCTCTCCACTGGTGGCTCGGTCCACGACCCGCTGGACAAGCGGCTGAAGGTGCTCGACGCCGGGCCGGACTCGTGCTCGCTGACGATGGGCACGACCAACTTCGGCGACGACGTCTTCTCCAACCCGTGGCCGTTCATCGCCGAGCTCTACCAGCTCACCCAGGAGCGTGGGGTGGTGCCGGAGTTCGAGCTCTTCGACCTGGGCCACGTTGCCGCGCTGCAGCGCCTGCTGGGGAAGTACGGGCTGCCCGCCGGCGGCAAGGTTCACGTCGACTTCGTCATGGGCGTGCCCGGCGGCATGCCCGGCACCTCCGCCGCGCTGGTCGCCGGCGTCGCCGCGCTCCCTGCCGAGGTCACCTCGTGGTCGGCGACCGGTATCGGCCGCTCGACCCTCCCGGTCATGCTCACCTCGCTGGCCATGGGCGGCCACCTGCGGGTCGGGATGGAGGACGTACTCACCCTCGCCAAGGGTGTCCCCGTCGACGCCAACCGCCAGCTCGTCGAGCGAGCCGTCGAAGCGGCCGCGGTCGCCCAGCGTCAGCCGATGAGTGCCGACGACGCCTGGGCGCTCCTCGGGCTGAAGCGATAGCTGATCCGCCGAGTCGGCTCGTTCTGACGCAGATCGACGCCGAGTCGGCTCGTCATGACG
>NZ_JBHVGB010000119.1:0-18636 GCF_042801335.1 Nocardioides sp. NPDC057577
GAGTGGCCTATAGGTCACTCTCAGCTTCACAACCCAGCTCAGCCGGTCACCAGGACGACCTTCCCCGTCGTCTCACGGTTCTCGAGGGCGGCGTGGGCCGCCGCGGCTTCGGCCAGGGGGAAGGCTGAGCCGACGTACGGCGTCCGCGTGCCGTCCGCGGCGGCTTCGAGCGAGGCCTGCTCGAACTCCTTGATCCGGCCCTGAACCCAGGGGCCGAGGATGTCGACGATCTTCGCGGCGCCCTCGTAGCCGTCCTGGTCGCCGGAGAACCGAACCATCCGCCCGTCGTTCTCGAGGAGGGCGTAGACATGCCTGGGTACGTCACCCCCGACTCCGTCGAGAAGCACCGTGATCCGGGGCTCCTCTTCTCGAAGGGTCTCGAGCCAGCCGTCGCGTCGGTAGTCGATGGCCGTCTGCGCACCGAAGCCACGGGCGATCTCGAGCTTGGCGTCGGAGCCCGCGAGGCCGACCGCGCGAGCGCCCGCGTTGCGGATGCCCTGGAGCAGGATCGCGCCCATGCCACCGGCGGCCGAGGTGACCACGACGACGTCGTCGGGAGTGATCTGGGCGGCTTCGAGCACCGCGGCCGAGGTGCGGCCGGTGCCGATCGCGGCCACGGCCTCGGCCGACTCGAGCCCGTCGGGGCGTAGGTAGAGCTGTGTCTCGTCGGCGACGGCGAGCTCGGCGTAGCCGCCGCTGCTTCCCGGCCCGAGGTGCGCGACGACCTTCGCGCCCAGCCAGGCCTCGTCGGTGCCCTCACCGACCGCGTCGACCACGCCGGCAACTTCACGGCCGGGAGTCATCGGGAGCTCCGGTCGGGGCATCGTGGGTGGTAGGTCGGCCGCCCGGATCGAGGTGTCGAGGCGGTGGATGCCCGCGGCCTCCACCCTGATGCGTACCTGGCCCGGGCCTGGTGTCGGGTCGGGCACCTCCTCGAGGCGCAGGACCTCCGGGCCGCCGAACTCGTGCTGTCTGATCGCTCGCATGTCTCGAGTCAACATGCTCAAGCTCACTTGAGGTCAAGGGGTTCCCCAGGCCTTGGATGAGCTCAGGCCTCAGGCGAGCTCCGTGATCGGCCGGAGCACCACAGCGACATCGCGTGCCAGCCGTACGCGACGGAGCAGCTCCTCCGCATCCGGCTCCACGTCGGTGGTGACCGTGATCGCGTCGTCACGGGCCACGACCCACAGCCGCTCGTCGACGACGTGGCTCGCGAACCGGGCCAGTGAGCGGGCGTGCTCCTCCTCGGCGGCGATGACGGCACCGTCGGGCGTGGTCACGTTGGTCTTGGCACGGAACTCCGGCGGGAAGAAGACCGGCGTGGGCACCCGGCCGGTGCCGGCGTTGCCGGAGCCCGGCGAGAGGCCGATCATCGCGGCCGTCTTCGGCAGGTGGGCGGGGACCCGCACCACGACCCAGCGTGCCGGCCGCCAAGGACCTTTCCCAGGCGACGCCTTGCCATGCCAGTACTCGACGAGGATCCCGTCGCAGGTGCCGTCGACGACGAAGTCACAGCGTTCGGCGCGTACGTCCGGCCCGAGCACCTCCCACCGCACCGGCCGCTGCGCGGCGGCCTTGCCGGTCACCACCGGCCAGCCGAACGTCTGAGCCGCTCGGGTCACGCTGTCGCGCCGCTCCTTCGTCAGCCGGGCGACAGACGCTCGCGGCACCTGGGACGGCGTCGCGAGCGGTCTCTCTGAGTAGACCCCCCTCGGCATGCGCCCCATCGTAGGCTCACGGACCACGGGATTTCGGGAAGGCGAAACCGAATTTCCTATGCCACGCGGTTTGATGGGTGCGTGCTGTTCCCCAACGCCGACCTCGAACGCATCCGCACCGGCGAGGTCGACCTCGCCTTCCGCCGCTGGAAACGTCCGATGCACGTCGCGGGCGGCCGCCAGCGCACCCGGATCGGCGTGGTCGAGTTCGTCTCCGTCGCGCCGGTCTCCCCCGGCTCGCTGACCGAGGACGATGCCCGTCGCGCGGGCACCACGCTTGCCTCGCTCTTGGCGTTTCTGTCTCGCAAGGACGGCGAGGTCTATCGCATCGAGATGCGCTTCGGAGGCGACGACGAGCGTGTCGCTCTGCGTGCGAAGCGCCCCGGGAAGAAGGAGACCGCCGCGCTGGTCGCGAAGCTGGCCGACATGGACCGGCGCAGCCGTCGCGGCCCGTGGACACGCGAGCACCTGGAGCTCATCGAGGCCCGGCCCGGCGAGCTGGCCGAGACGATCGCGGCCTCGATCGGACGGGAGAAGAAGCCGTTCAAGGCCGACATCCGCCGGCTCAAGGAGCTCGGTCTCACCGAGTCACTCCCCGTCGGCTACCGCCTCTCGCTGCGTGGGCGGGCGGTGCTTCGGGCGCTGCGGGCGTGAGGCTGCTCCTTCGTCACGGTATGCAGGGAAAAGCACACATCCCTCGCGGAGCTCCGCGAGGGATGTGCGACTTCGTCTGCATACCCTTCGACAAGCTCAGGACACCGCCTTGACGAAGGAGCGCGCCGATCAGCCCAGGTCCGTGGCGAAGAGATCCTCCTCGGTCTCGCGCCGGACGATGACCCGCGACTCACCGTCGCGGACCGCGACGACCGGAGGCCGCAGGGCGTGGTTGTAGTTGGAGGCCATCGAGCGGCCGTAGGCACCGGTGCCGGGGACCGCGATCAGGTCGCCGGGGGCGATGTCAGCCGGCAGGAACTCGTGCTTGACCACGATGTCCCCGGCCTCGCAGTGCTTGCCGACGACCCGGCCGAGCACCGGCCCGGCGGACGAGGCCCGGCCGGCGAGAGTCGCGGAGTAGTCGGCGTCGTAGAGGGCGGTGCGGATGTTGTCGCTCATCCCGCCGTCGACGCTGACATAGGTCCGGGTGACGCCGCCGTCGAGGGCGACCTCCTTGACGGTGCCGACCGTGTAGACGGTGCACATCGAGGGCCCGACGATCGCGCGGCCCGGCTCGATCGAGAGGTGCGGCACCGCGAGGCCGAAGCCACGGCACTCGTGCTCGACGATCGCGGTGAGCTCCTCGGCCAGGGCCTTGGGCGTCGAGGGGTCGTCCTGGGTGGTGTAGGCGATGCCGAAGCCACCGCCGAGGTCCATCTCGGGCAGCTCGGTGCCGAGCTCGTCGCGGATCCGGGCCTGCAGCGCCAGCACCCGCCGCGCGGCGACCTCGAACCCGGAGGAGTCGAAGATCTGGGACCCGATGTGGGAGTGCAGTCCGCGCATCTCGACGTTCGGAGCGTCCAGCAGCCGGCGTACGGCCTCGAAGGCGTCGCCGGACGAGATCGAGAAGCCGAACTTCTGGTCCTCGTGGGCGGTGGCGATGTATTCGTGCGTGTGCGCCTCGACGCCGGCGGTCACCCGCACCATCACCCGGGCGATGATGCCGGTCTCGGCGGCGATCTCGGCGACCCGCTCGACCTCGTGGAAGGAGTCGACGATGATCCGTCCGACGCCCGCGACGATCGCCCGGCGCAGCTCCATCGGGGTCTTGTTGTTGCCGTGGTAGCCGATGCGTGCGGGGTCGACCTCGGCCCGCAGCGCCGCCGACAGCTCGCCGTTGGAGCAGACGTCGAGGCTGAGCCCCTCCTGCGCCACCCAGCGCGCCACCTCGGTGCACAGGAACGCCTTGCCGGCGTAGTAGACGTCGTAGCCCGTGAAGGCGTCACGGAACGCGCGGGCGCGCTCGCGGAAGTCGGCCTCGTCCAAGACGTACGCAGGGGTGTTGATGTTCGCGACCAGGTCGGGCACCGCGACGCCACCGACGGTGAGGACGCCGCTCGCGTCCTTCTCCGCCGTCGCCGACCACAGCGCGGGCACGAGGGCGTTGACGTCGTCCGGGGTCTTCAGCCACACCGGCGAGGTGCCGGTGAACGAGCCCGGGGAGCTGTGGCTGCTCACATCCGCTCCGGGGCGGAGACACCGAGCAGGCCGAGGCCGTTGGCGAAGACGGTGCGGGCGGCGGAGACGAGCGCCAGCCGGGCCAGGTTGACGGGCGCCACCGGCTCGTCGCCCTTGGGCAGCATCCGGCAGTCGTCATCGTCGTACCAGCGGTGGAAGATCCCGGCGGTGTCCTCCAGGTAGCGGGCGACGCGGTGCGGCTCGCGCAGCTCGGCGGCGGTCGCGACCACACGCGGCAGCTCGGCCAGCGCACGCAGCAGCTCGCCCTCGCGCTCGTGGACGAGCAGCGACGGGTCGAAGGTCTCGAGGTCGATCGCCATGCCGTGGTCGGCGGCGTTGGCCATCATCCGGCAGGTGCGCGCGTGGACGTACTGCACGTAGTAGACCGGGTTGGCGCTGTCGGCCTTGGCCCACAGATCGAGGTCGATGTCGATGTTGGAGTCGCTGGAGTAGCGGGCCAGCGCGTAGCGCGCCGCGTCCACCCCGATCGCCTCGACGATGTCGTCGATGGTGACCACGGTGCCGGCACGCTTCGACATCCGCATCGGCTGGCCGTCCCTGAGGAGGTTGACCATCTGGCCGATCAGGATCTCGAGGTTCTCGTGGGGCGTGTCGCCGAAGGCGGCGCACATCGCCATCATCCGGCCGACGTAGCCGTGGTGGTCGGCGCCCAGCATGATGAAGCACCGGTCGAAGCCGCGCTCGCGCTTGTCGAGGTAGTAGGCCAGGTCGCCGGAGAAGTAGGCGCCGTTGCCGTCGGCCTTGATGACGACGCGGTCCTTGTCGTCACCGAACTTCTCGGTCGCCAGCCAGATCGCGCCGTCCTTCTCGTAGACGTTGCCGAGCTCGCGGAGCTTCTCGATGGCGCGCTCCACGGCCCCGGACTTGTGGAGGTTGTCCTCGTGGAAGTAGACGTCGAAGTCGACGTTGAAGTCGTGCAGGCTCTGCTTGATCTCGGCGAACATCAGCTCCACGCCGATCGACCGGAAGACCTCCTGCGGGTCGTCGCTCTCGAGCGCGTTCGGCTCCTTGGCGAGGACCTGCTTGGCGATCTCCTCGATGTACGCACCGCCGTAGCCATCCTCCGGGACCGGCTGGCCCTGGGCCCAGGCGAGCAGGCTCCGCGCGAAGCGGTCGATCTGGCCGCCGTGGTCGTTGAAGTAGTACTCCCGGGTGACCTCGGCGCCGGACGCCTCCAGGACACGACCGAGCGCGTCGCCGACCGCGGCCCAGCGGACACCACCGAGGTGCAGCGGGCCGGTCGGGTTCGCCGAGACGAACTCCAGGTTGATGTTGTGGCCGGTGAAGGTCTCGTTGTTGCCGTACGCAGCCCCGGCGGCGACGATCTCGCCCGCCAGCTTGCCCTGGGCACCGGCCTCGACGGAGATGTTCAGGAAGCCCGGGCCGGCGATCTCGACGTCCGCGATCCCGTCGGTCGCCTTCAGCTTCTCGGCGACCTGCTCCCCCAGCGCGCGCGGGTTCATCCCAGCCTTCTTGGCCAGCTGCAGCGCCACGTTGGTGGCGTAGTCGCCGTGGCCCTTCTGCCGGGGTCGCTCCACCGTGACAGTGCTCGGAACGCCGTCGGGAAGGGTGATCGCACCCTCATCGACGAGCGCGGTGAGGACATCGACGACCGCGGTGGAAAGCTGCTCAGGAGTCACGGGGTCCAGCGTATAAGTGTGAGTCGGTTTCCTCGTTATCCGTCCCAGCCTGTAGGGTTCCCTCTGCACTGCTCAAGCGGTGCATTGCCTCCGTAGCTCAGGGGATAGAGCGCCGGTTTCCGGTACCGTAGGCCGCAGGTTCGATTCCTGCCGGGGGCACAGTTGAAACCGCTGGGTGACCAGCGGTTTCTTTCATTTCTCGTCGATAACCGGCAGCGGCCGAGGCCGTCGACATGCCATCCTGTGGCCAGCATGGACAAGACAGATGTACGCCGCTCGAAGCGGCTCTCCCAGGTGCTGAGGCACCGACCCGGGTCCGTGGGCATCGAGCTGGACCCGCACGGCTGGGTGGCGGTGCCCGCCCTCCTGGACGCGCTCGCCACCCACGGCACCCCGATGACTCGCGACGACATCGACCGGGTCGTCCTCGGCAACGACAAGCAGCGCTTCGAGATCGACGCGCCGCAGGACCGGATCCGGGCACGGCAGGGACACACAGTCGAGGTGGATCTGGATCTCGCCCCCTCCGATCCGCCGGTGGTGCTCTTCCACGGCACACCACGCGCCAACATCGAATCGATCCTCGCCACCGGCCTCGACCGCCGCCGGCGGCACCACGTCCACCTCTCCCCCGACCGCGAGACCGCAGAGCGCGTCGGCGCCCGCCGCGGTGACTTCGTCGTCTTCCGGGTCGACGCGGCCACGATGCACGCCGCCGGACTCATCTTCTGGCGCACCGACAACGACGTCTGGCTGACGGATACGGTGCCCGCGGCCTATCTCGCGCTCGATCTCTGAGGCACCTGCCGGGTCACAGACCCTCGGCGAGGGTGTGGGCGACGAGGGCGTTGGCGTGACCGTGCCCGAGGGCGTACTCGCTCTTCAGGTGGGCCACGATCTGCATGTGCTTGGTGATCCCGCACTCGCGGATGATCTGCTGCCACTCCGCGATCGGGCGGCCGTACTTCTTCTCGATGGACGGGAAGTAGGCGGCGGGGCCCTTCACCTGATCGGACATCTCTGGTCTCCTTGGGTGCATCGTGGCGACGATCGCCACCTGCCTACGCGTCGAACCGAGCATGACCGCTTCGACACGACCACAACAGAAATTCGGGAGACCCACGTGACCAGCTATCCCCCAGCCCCCTGGAACATGCACGGATCGATGTGGCTCTCGGTCTACCGGCTCGCCCACGACGCGGACGAGCAGCACCCGAAGGGCATCTACGCCGTCGCCCTGGTCGACTACACCGAGCCGAGCCCGCTGACCTACCACGAGCTCCTCTCGGCCCGGGTGATCACCGCGTCCAACGGGAAGAAGGCGGTGAGCGTCGTCGACATCTGGGTGGACTCCCCCGACTCCGTGGCCGGCGGTCGTACGTTGTGGGCGATCCCGAAGGGGCTGGCCAAGTTCAGCGGAGGGTCGTCCACCAAGGGACCGGTGGCGACCCACACCTGGGAGGCGAGCTACGACGAGGGTCCGATCGCGACGGCCAAGTTCAACGATGTCACCCAGATCGCTCCGCGCCTGCCGATGCAGGGCAACGTGGAGCAGCCGGGCATCGAGGAGCACCCCGACACCGCCTGGCTCACCATGAAGGGCCGCGCCAAGCTCCTGCCCGCGCGCGGAAGCTGGAGCTTCGACCCCGACGGCCCGCTCGCCTACCTCCGCGATGCCACCAAGCTCGGCTCCTTCCGTGGCAAGGGCTTCGAGATCGCCTTCGGCTGAGTCCTGAGTGTCGGTGGTCGCGAGTAGCGTCGATGGGCATGAACGCACTCCACATCGACTATCTCGAGCTCGCGGTCACCGACCTCCCGACCTCGCGCTCCTTCTACGAGTCCGCTTTCGGCTGGTCCTTCAACGACTACGGCGGGATGTACGCCGGGATCGCGGGGCCCGACGGCAACGACGAGGACGGCGGGATGTACGCCTCCGAGACTTCCGTCGCCCCGCTCCCGTTGATCCGCTCGAACGACCTCGAGGCCGCGGTCGCGGCTGTCGAGAAGGCCGGCGGCACGATCACCGAGGCGCCCTACGACTACCCCGGCGGACGCCGTTTCATCTTCACCGACCCCTCCGGAAATCGACTCGGGGTCTACCAGCCCGCCGGATAGCCCTTAAACCTAAGGCTCGACCGAATTACCGGGACCGCCCTAGACTCCGACCGCATGACCGACGCTACGCCGGCTCTGCTCGCGTATCTGTCCCGGTGGCTCGATGAGCCCCAGGGCGATCGCGACGCGGAGGCCGTTCTCTGGGGGAGAGTTGCGAAGGTGAGCGAAGAGGCCGGCGAGGCCATCTCCGCACTCATCGGAGCCACCGGACAGAACCCTCGACCGCACCCACTCTTGGGCAACACCCACAGCTACGACGACGTCGTCGACGAGTTCCTCGACGTTGCGATCACCGCGATGACCGCGGTCGAGCACGCGGGCGTCCCCACCTAGGCCTTCTTCTTGTTGGCCTGCCGCTTCGCAGCCTTCCGCTGGGCGCGCAGCCGGCGCTCCTCGGCGTACATCGCCTCGGCCTCCTCGAGCGTGGGGGCCGAGCCGCCGTACGCCTTCGGCAGCCACCACGAGCCCGGGGGCTGCTCGTCGGCGGGGTGTGCCTTGATCAGCCGGTCGAGCATGGCCTCCATCTGCGACTTGAGCGCCGCGGTCTCCGCGGCCGGGTCCTCCCCGGTCACCGGCAGCGGCGGGCCGATCTCGATGCCGATCGTCTTGTGACGCGACAGGTCGACCTTCTGACCCTTGGTCATGATCCGCTGGGTGCCCCACAGCACGACCGGGATCAGCGGGACCCCGGCGTCGGCGGCGATGCGTACGGTGCCGGTCTTGAGGTCCTTGATCAGGAACGAGCGGGAGATCGTGGCCTCGGGGAAGATCCCGACGACCTCACCGTCCTTGAGGTATTCGACGGCCTTCTTCATGCCTGCCGCCCCGTAGCTGCGGTCGATCGGGATGTGGTGGAACGAGCGCATCACCGGGCCGCCGACGGGGTGGTCGAAGACCTCCTTCTTGGCGATGAACCGGGTCAGCCGGCCGCGCTCAGCGCCGGGGAACCCGGCCATGACGTAGTCGACGAAGGAGAGGTGGTTGACCGCCAGCAGGGCACCGCCCGACTCGGGGATGTGCTCTGCGCCGGTCATGTTGATCTTGATGTCGCCGAGCTTGAACCAGGTGCGAGCCGCGGCGATCGTGACCGGATAGCTGATGTCCATGGGGCGAATCGTGTCACGTCGGTGTGAACGCGGCCCGACTAGCCTCGCCGGTGTGAGCACGCTTTACGTGACGACCACCGACGGGCTCAGGCTGGCCGTCACCGACTTCGGGTCTCCCGGCGACACCCGCCCGACGCTGGTCTGCGTCCACGGCTACCCCGACAACGCCAGCGTCTGGCTCCCGCTGGTGAGGATCCTCGGCAGCGAGCTGCGGATGGTGACCTACGACGTACGCGGCCACGGCAGCTCGCAGGCACCGGCGACGCGCGAGGGCTATCTGATCGAGCGGCTCAACGCCGACCTGCAGTCCGTCACCGACGCGGTCAGCCCGTCGTCACCGGTGCACCTGCTGGCCCACGACTGGGGCTCGACCCAGACCTGGGAGGCGGTCGCCGGCAACGTACCGTCCGAGCGGATCGCGTCGTTCACCTCGATCTCGGGGCCGAGCCTCGACCAGACCGGGGCCTGGCTGCGTACGCCCGGCAGGACCGCCCGCGGCGTCCTGCAGCGTCTCAAGCAGGGCGCCGAGGCCGCCTACATCGGGTTCTTCCAGGCACCGCTGCTCCCCGAGCTCGCCTGGCGCTCCGGCGTCCTCGACCGGATCGTCGGCGGCTCGGCCGTCGACCGCACCCGGGCCGACCGGATCAACGGCCTCGAGCTCTACCGCGCCAACGCCATCGCTCGGATGAGACGCCCGCGGCCACGGCCGGTCACCGTCCCGGTCCAGGTCATCGCCCCGGTCGGTGACGTCTACGTCAGCCGGGCACTGGCGACCGAGGCCCCGCAGCCGTACGTCGCGGACCTGACGGTCCGCGAGGTCGCCGGCTCACACTGGGTGGTCGCGGACCATCCCGAGCGGATCGCTCCGCTGGTGCGCGACTTCGTCGCCGCGCACCACGAGCTCAACCCCGGCAGCCGCGGTTGAGCCGACCGTCGTTGCGCGCGTCCTTGCCCATCGCCCGGGCCGCCCCGACGTTGGGGAAGACGACGCTGGCGGCGCCGGCGTTGCCGATCCCACCGGGAACGACGCAGGTGCGCACCTTGCCCGGGTTGATCGCGGCGACCGCGTTGGCGAGCTGGTAGAGGTCGCGACCGGAGAGGCCGGTGGTGTGCATCTTCTTCATCACCAGTGAGACGCCCTTGGCCTTGAAGCCGATGTCGTACTGCCGGGCGACGATCTTGCGGTGGATGGCCCGGATGACCCGGGACTGGTTGGCCGAACGGTCGAAGTCACCGCCGGGCAGCGTCTTGCGGGCTCGCGCGAAGTCGACCGAGTGCGGACCGCTGATGTGGATCCGGCCCTTCTTGAAGCCGTAGGGGGCGACGTACGGATCGCTGAAGGCACGCGGGTTGTCGACGTCGACGCCGCCGACCCCGATCACCATGTCGCTCATGCCGGAGAAGGAGGTGACGAAGACGTACTGCGGCTGCACGCCGACCAGATTGCCGACGGCACGCCCCATCAGCTTCGGGCCGCCGTAGAGCAGCGCCGAGTTGATCTTGTCGCGCCCGTGGCCGGGGATGTTGACGTAGGAGTCGCGCGGGATGCTGATGTCGGTGGCGTAGCCCGAGGACGGGTTGAAGCCGATCAGGTGCAGCGCGTCACCGCGGGTGCGGGTGACCTTCTGGCCGGGGCGGGCGTCGGAGCCGACGGCGAGGACCCAGATCGTGCCGCCCTTGCGGGTGAACTTGGCGACGTCGAGACCCTTGGCCCACTTGGTCGCGATCAGCTCCGCGCGCGGCTCGGCGACCTCGGCGTCGGGCACGAGGACCGCGGTCAGCGCGAGCACCACGCCCAGCGCCAGCGTGGTCAGGAGGCGGCGGCGTACGAACCGGCGTACGAACATCGTCATCCGGCTCATGACTTGTCTCCCGACGGGCTCGGCGAGGCGGACGGCGTGGCCAACTTCTCCTCGCGGGCGATGTTGAAGCCGAAGACGGCCCAGGAGGTCTTGGTCGGCACCATGTCGAGGGTGCCGCGGACGGTCTGGCGCGACGCGCGCTCACCCGTGGTGTCGTAGACCAGCCGCACCCGCGCGACCGCGCCGACCGGGTAGTTGTTGTTGGCCAGCAGATCGACGTGGACGTCGCTGGCGGCCACCTCGACCCCGTCGATGTGAGGCGCGATCGTGGCGTTGCTCATCAGGCTCATCTGCTTGCCTGCCTGGGCGATCGTGCCCTTCGAGAACCCTGGGAAGGACTTCGCGGTGAAGGTCGAGGTCTCGCGCGGGTAGTCGCCCCCGACGTACGCAGCCTGCAGCCATCGGTCGACGACCTTGGCCACGTTGGTGGCGACCGCCTGGTGCCTGGTCTTAGGGAACTTGCCCTGCACGTGGACGAGCTTCGCGGCCGACTTCACCGTGGGCGCGGGGGTCGGCGACGGGGAGGGCGAGGCGGCCGGCTTATCGGGCTCGCCGCCGCATCCGGTGAGCGCCAAGGTGCTGCTCAGGGCCGCCGCCGTGAGTGCCGTTGCGACGCGCCGAAGGCGTCGCGTACTGCTGCTCGTCATGTGGGGAATCCGTCTCATCGACCTGCTCCGGGACCGGGCCACTGTACGCATACCGACCCGGGTTGCGCGCACACCCGGTAGGTAACGCAAGATGTGGGACGGATTACATCCTGTCCACAGGGAGAACCTGCATCGGGCATTTGCGTGTTCGTGGGGATAGCCTTGCCCGTGGGCAACCCATTTCTTACAGTGCGAAAATTCGGAAGAGGCGAATCAAGCCGTGTCCTCAGGCACCCCGTCCCCCAACACTGCCGACATCCCAGCGGAATTCGGCGCCAACGAGTGGCTGGTCGAGGAGATGTACGACCAGTACACGAAGGATCCCAGCAGTGTTGACCCCGTGTGGGTGAAGTTCTTCGAGACCAACGGACAGCCCGGCGCGTCGCCGAACGGCGCCGCAGCGGCCCCGGCCACGCCTGCCCCCAAGTCTCCGGTCCCGACCGCTCCGGCCGACGCTCCGGCCAGTGCCCCCGCGCCGACCACCCCCGCCTCCGCGGAGGCGCCGGCCGCCAAGGCGGCTCCGGCCCCCAAGGCGAAGCCGCGCCCGGCCGCGCAGGCCGCCGAGCCGGCGAAGGGCACCGCGACGCCCACTCCCAAGGACGCCCCGAAGCCGACCGCCGTCGCCGTCACCGACGAGCCGACCTACACCACGCTGCGCGGCATCCCCGCCGCCACGGCCAAGAACATGGACGTGTCGCTCTCGGTGCCGACCGCGACCTCCGTGCGCAACATGCCGGTCAAGCTGCTGTGGGACAACCGCACGGTCATCAACAACCACCTCAAGCGCGCTCGCGGTGGCAAGGTCTCCTTCACCCACCTCATCGGCTACGCCATCATCAAGGCGATCAAGGCGATGCCGGCGATGAACAACACCTACGCCGAGGTCGACGGCAAGCCGACCCAGGTGACCCCGCCGCACATCAACCTCGGTCTGGCCATCGACCAGCAGAAGAAGGACGGCACCCGCCAGCTCGTCGCGCCGTCCATCAAGGGCTGCGAGCTGATGGACTTCGCCGGCTTCTGGACGGCGTACGAGGACATCGTCCGCAAGGCCAAGGACAACAAGCTGTCCATGGCCGACTACTCCGGCACCACGGTCAGCCTGACCAACGTCGGCGGCATCGGCACCAACAACTCGGTGCCGCGGCTGATGCAGGGCCAGGCCGCGATCATCGGCGTCGGCTCGATGGACTACCCGCCGGAGTTCCAGGGCGCGTCCAACGCCACCTTGGCCAAGAGCGCGGTCTCGCGGATCATGACGATGACCTCGACGTACGACCACCGGGTCATCCAGGGCGCGCAGTCGGGTGAGTTCCTGGCCACGGTCCACCGGCTCCTGCTCGGTGAGAACGACTTCTACGACGAGATCTTCGCGTCGCTGCGGATCCCCTACGAGCCGATCCGCTGGAACCAGGACATCGACACCACCCACGACGACCAGATCTCCAAGCAGGTCAAGGTCGGCGAGATCATCCACGCCCACCGCGTGCGTGGTCACATGATGGCCGACACCGACCCGCTGGAGTACAAGCAGCGTTCGCACCCCGACCTGCAGATCGAGTCGCACGGGCTGACCCTGTGGGACCTCGACCGCGAGTTCCCGGTCGGCTCCTTCGCCGGCGGCCGCAAGCCGTTCATGAAGCTGCGCGAGATCCTCGGTGTCCTGCGTGACTCCTACGTCCGCACCACCGGCATCGAGTACATGCACATCCAGGACCCCGAGCAGCGCCAGTGGATCCAGGACCGCGTCGAGCGGCCCTACGACAAGACCCCGCGCCAGGAGCAGCTCCGGATCCTGTCGAAGCTCAACGAGGCCGAGGCCTTCGAGACCTTCCTGCAGACCAAGTTCGTCGGCCAGAAGCGGTTCTCCCTCGAGGGCGGCGAGACCGCGATCCCGGTCATCGACGAGGTCTGCGAGGCCGCCGCCGAGGCCGGTCTGGACGAGGTCACGATGGGCATGGCCCACCGCGGCCGCCTCAACGTGCTCGCCAACATCGTCGGCAAGTCCTACAACCAGATCTTCCGCGAGTTCGAGGGCAACATCGACCCGCGCACGGTCCAGGGCTCCGGCGACGTGAAGTACCACCTCGGCGCCGAGGGCGAGTTCCTCTCCGACCTGGGCGACACGATCAAGGTCTCCGTCGCCGCCAACCCGTCCCACCTCGAGACCGTCGACCCGGTCCTGGAGGGCATCGCCCGCGCCAAGCAGGACGTGCTCGACCAGGGCGCGGTCTTCCCGGTCCTGCCGCTGCTGGTCCACGGTGACGCTGCCTTCGCCGGCCAGGGTGTGGTCGCGGAGACGCTCAACCTGTCCCAACTGCGCGGCTACCGCACCGGTGGCACCGTCCACCTGGTCATCAACAACCAGGTCGGCTTCACGACGTCTCCCGGGTCCTCCAGGTCGTCCCTCTACGCGACCGACGTCGCGCGGATGGTCCAGGCGCCGATCTTCCACGTGAACGGCGACGACCCGGAGGCCTGCGTGCGCGTCGCGCGGCTCGCCTTCGAATACCGCCAGGCGTTCAACAAGGACGTCGTCATCGACCTCATCTGCTACCGCCGCCGCGGTCACAACGAGGGCGACGACCCGTCGTTCACCCAGCCGATGATGTACGACCTGATCGAGCAGAAGCGCTCGGTCCGCAAGCTCTACACCGAGTCGCTGATCGGTCGTGGTGACATCACGATCGAGGAGGCGGAGCAGGTGCTGGCCGCCTACCAGGCTCGCCTGGAGCAGGTCTTCACCGAGGTGCGCGAGGCCGACAAGATGCCGCAGGCCTGGGAGACCGTCCCGGACTACCCCGAGAAGCCTGCCGGCGAGACCGTCACCGCGATCACCAGCGATGTGCTGAAGCGGATCGCGGACTCGTACGTCACCCCGCCGGAGAGCTTCACGGTCCACCCGAAGGTGATGCCGCAGCTGCAGCGCCGCGCGACCCAGATCACCGACGGCGGCATCGACTGGGGCACGGGCGAGACGCTCGCGTTCGGGTCGCTCCTGATGGACGGGCGCCCGGTGCGTCTGGCCGGTCAGGACTCGCGTCGCGGCACCTTCGTGCAGCGCTTCGCGACCATGATCGACCGCAAGAACGCCGACGAGTGGACTCCGCTGAACAACCTCACCGAGGACCAGGCGAAGTTCTACGTCTACGACTCGCTGCTCTCGGAGTACGCCGCTCTCGGCTTCGAGTACGGCTACTCGGTCGCCCGGCCGGACTCGCTGGTCCTGTGGGAGGCGCAGTTCGGTGACTTCGTCAACGGCGCCCAGTCGGTGATCGACGAATACATCTCCGCAGGCAAGACCAAGTGGGGCCAGGACTCCGGTGTCGTGCTGCTGCTGCCGCACGGCTACGAGGGCCAGGGCGCCGACCACTCCTCGGCACGCATCGAGCGGTTCCTCACGCTGTGCGCCGACGAGGCCATGGTCGTGGCGCAGCCGTCCTCGCCGGCGTCCTACTTCCACCTGCTTCGTACGCACACCCTCGGCGCCGAGCACCGGCCGCTGATCGTCTTCACCCCGAAGTCGATGCTGCGCCGCAAGGAAGCCGCCTCCCAGCCGGCCGACTTCACCTCGGGTTCGTTCCAGCCGGTCATCGCCGACACCGAGGCGGACGCCTCGAAGGTCAACACCGTCCTGCTGGTCTCCGGCCGTCTCACCTGGGATCTCACGGTCGAGCGTAAGAAGCGGGACCGCGACGACGTCGCGATCGTCCGCGTCGAGCAGCTCTACCCGTGGCCGACCGACGAGCTGGCCACCGAGCTCGCGAAGTACCCCAACGCAAAGGTCAAGTGGGTCCAGGACGAGCCCTTCAACCAGGGCCCGTGGCCGAGCTACTACCTCAACGTGGTTCCCGAGCTGGGCCGCGAGGTCGAGCCGATCACCCGTCCGGCCTCCTCCACCACCGCCGTCGGCACCATCAAGCGGCACACGGTCGAGCAGAAGGAGCTCATCGACCGCGCGTTCGCCTGATCGCCTGGCCAGCGGAGCGCGACGCAGGAGCGCTCCGCGTAGGCCTGGCGGGTTGAGCGAGCGCACGGCCGAGCCTGCGAGGCCGTGACCGCGAGTCGAAACCCACACGCACGAAGCCCCTCGGTGTCCGACACCGAGGGGCTTCGTCGTTCTCTGGCTCCGGTCGGCTCAGACGGGGACCGGGACCGGCTCCGGCTCCTCACTCAGCCCGACCTTGCGGTGCAGGCGCCGCAGCGGACGCGGCGCCCACCAGGCCGCCTCCCCGAGCATCCGCATGGCCGCCGGGAGGAGGATGCCGCGGATCAGGAACGCGTCGATGAGGATCGCCAGGCCGACGCCGAGGCCGAAGAACTTCATGAAGCTGATGTCGCTGACCATGAACGCGAAGAAGCTGGTCGCGATCAGGGCGGCGGCCGTGGTGACGATCCGACCGGTGTGGGCCAGGCCCTGCACCACCGCATCGACGTTGCTCAGGCCGCGGCGGCGCATCTCGGTGATCCGGCCGAGCACGAAGACCTCGTAGTCCATCGACAGCCCGAACGCGATCACCAGCAGCAGGACGACCATCGAGACGTTCAGCGGCATCGCGGTGAAGCCGAGGAGATCGGCACCGAATCCCTCCTGGAAGATCAGCACGGTCGTCCCGACCGTCGCGCCGAGGCCGATGACGTTGAGCACCAGCGCCCGCAGCGGCTGCACCAGGCTGCCGGTGAACAGGAACAGGATCACCACCATCGCGATCGCGAGCCCGCCGACGGCGTACGGGAGCTTGGCGCCGATCGCGTCGAGGGAGTCCAGCAGCTCCGCGGCGCCGCCGCCGACGAGCGCCTCCGTCCCGGCTGGGGTGGGGACGGCGCGTACGTCACGAACCAGGTCGCGCGCCTCCTCGGACTGGCGGTCGAGCTGGTTGACGACGGCGAGCTCGTCGGCGTCGTCGCCGGGCGGGATAGCGGGTGTCGTCGAGGCGAGGGCACCGTCGACGTACGTCCCGACGCGGGTGTCGACACGGTCGACGTCGTCGACTCGGGAGAGATCTGCGGCGTACGTCGCCAGGCTCTCCTCATCGACGGTCGAGGTGGTCACGACGCGGATGGGGCTGGTGCCGTCGCCGTCGAACTCCTCGCGAAGCAGATCGCCGGCCTGACGGCTCCCCGCCGATGCCGGAAGGACCCGGTCGTCGGGAGTGCCGAACTCGATGCCGGCCAGCGGCGCGGCCATCGCGAGCAGGACGGCCACGACCGGGAGCGCCACCCACGGCCGCTTGGTGACGAAGCCGGCCAGCCGCGTCCAGAACGGCGCGGCGCCTCCACGGAGACCGCGTACGCCGGGGACGCGGAGGGCGTCGATCCGGTCGCCCAGGAGGGTGATCGTGGCGGGGAGCAGCACGACGGCGACCACCGCGGTGATCACCATGACCCCGATGCCGGCGTACGCCGAGGAACGCAGGAAGTAGAGCGGGAAGGCGAGCAGCGAGGCCAGGGAGACGGCGACCGTGGTGGCACTGAAGACGATCGTACGGCCGGCGGTCTCGACGGCGCGCACGACGGCGTCGGCGTGCTCGGCTCCGGCGGCTCGCTCCTCGCGGACCCTCGCCACCATCAGCAGGCCGTAGTCCACTGCGAGGCCGAGCCCGAGTCCGGTCGTCAGGTTGAGGGCGTAGATGGAGACGTCGGTGAAGTTGCCGAGCACCGAGAGCTCGGCGAAGGTGCCGGCGATGGCGAACCCGCCGACGCCGATCGTCACGAAGGCGGCGACGACGTTGCCGAAGGCGAGGACCAGCAGGGCGATCATCAGCGGGATCGCGATCGCCTCGGCAAGGGCGAGGTCGGCGCCGATCTGAGTGCCGACCTCCTCGAAGGTCGCGAGCTGGCCGCCGACGTGGACCGTGGCGCCGTCGTTCGCGGCCTCGTCGGTGTAGCGGTCGATCACCGCGGCCGCATCGACCGTGTCCGGGTTCTTGGCGCCGACGGAGATCAGTCCGTGGGCGCCGTCCTCCGAGGTCATGCCGGGACCAGGGGCATCGAGGTAGGAGACGACGTCGGTCAGGTCGTCATCGGCTCGTAGACGGTCGACGAGCGCCTGAGCGTCCTTCGCAGCGGTGCCTTCGGTCACGGCGCCGTCCGCGGCGCTGACGGTCAAGAGGAAGCCGGCCCCGTTGCCGAAGCCCTCCTCGAGTGCGGTGGCTGCGCGGCTGCTCTCCGAGGCGGGGTCGTCGAAGCCGGCGTCGTCGAGCTTGCCGAAGGCCGAGGTGGCCAGGTAGATCGCGCCGAGGAGGGCGACCAGGCCGATCACCAGGACCCGGCGCGGATTTCGCACCACGAGGGTGCCTAGTCGGTGGAACACGATTCCTCCAGCATGAATGTGGGCAGGTGTAAACTTGGTAGGTGTTAACTTTCCCTTTGATGTGGGCAGGTGTCAACATGAATTCCGTGAAATCCTCTGAGAGCTCGGACGAGGGCGCCCGGCCCTACCACCACGGCGACCTCCGGAACGCGCTGGTCGATGCGGCCGCGACGCTTGCCGAGGAGGGCGGCCCGGACGCGGTGACCATCCGAGCCGCGGCCCGTGCGGTCGGCGTGACCCCGACCGCGACCTACCGCCACTTCACCAACCAGTCCGACCTGCTCCACGCGGCCAAGCACGAGGCGATGGACCGGCTCACCGCAACGATCCTCGAGCTCCTGGCCGCCGAGACCCCCGCCCCCCACCCGGCCGAGGCCGCGGTGCAGCGTCTCGCGGCGGCCGGACGGGGGTACGTCCACTTCGCCTTCGCCCAACCCGGACTGTTCCGCACCGCGTTCTGCCGTCCCGCCACGGAGGACGAGCATCCGACCGAGGAGCTCTCTCAGGTCCTCGCGGAAGCCCCGCCGTACGCCTTCCTCACGACCGCTCTCGACGACCTGGTCGATGCCGGCTGGCTTGCGCCCGAGCTCCGTCCCGATGCCGAGACGGCCGCCTGGTCGGCCGTCCACGGCCTGTCGGTCCTCTTCGTCGACGGCCCCTACCGCCACGTCCCCGTACCCGAGCGCGACCGGCTCATCAACGTCACCCTCGGCATGGTCGTACGCGGCCTCTCCGGAGGCCCGGCCTCCGACTCACCCCTGAGCGCCGAATGAAAGACTGAGCCCATGTACTTCACCGACCGCGGCATCGAGGAGCTCGTCACCCGTCGAGGCGACGACGAGGTCACCCTCGCCTGGCTCGCCGAGCAGCTCCAGGCCTTCGTCGACGTACACCCCGAGCACGAGACGGCGATCGAGCGACTCGCCACCTGGCTCGCCCGCCTCGACGACCCCGAGGACTGACAAGCCCCGCCGAGGCGTCACGTACGCAGGTCGAGACGTCAAACAGGTCGGCCGAGTTGGCATCCAGCTGCCAACTCGAC
>NZ_JBHVGB010000120.1:0-18580 GCF_042801335.1 Nocardioides sp. NPDC057577
CTAACGCGCCGACTCGGCAGGGTTTTTGGTCAGGACGCGGCGTCGTTCACGTCGATCTCGACCCGCTTCGCGGGTTCGCAAGCTCACCCGCTGCGCTCGCTCGATCTCCTCGCGTTTGCCCGGCGCAAGCGCCGGGCAAGGCTCGGATGTCGGCGCAGGCTGATAGAAATGGCGGTTGTGAGCCGGGATCCGCAGGAGACAGCCGGGGCAGCCGAGCTGGAGCTGCCCGGGCTGGTTCGCGACCGGGTCAAGGAGGGGCGGGCGAAGGCGGCGGCCACGCGGGCGCGGAAGGCCGCGGAGGCGTCGATCGCCGAGGTCGATCCGGTCGCAAAGGTCTTGGTCGACCTGCCGATGGCCCACCTGGACCGGCCCTTCGACTATGCGGTTCCGGCTTCGATGGCCGAGGAGGCGCAGCCCGGGGTCCGGGTGAAGGTGCGGTTCGGCCCCAAGGATGTCGACGGGTTCGTCGTGGCGCGGGCCGAAGCCTCCGAGCATGCGAAGCTGCAGCCGCTCAAGCGTGTCGTCAGCTCCGAGGCGGTGCTGACCCCGCAGGTGGCCGCGCTGAGCGAGTCGGTCGCCCGGCGCTACGCGGGTGCCCGGGCCGACGTCCTCCGGCTGGCGATCCCTCCTCGGCACGCGTCGACCGAGAAGGAGCCCTCAGCGCTCGCTCCGGCGGACAGCGCCTTCGATGCCGCTGCCGCGGCCGCGGCCTGGGCCGGCCATGAGCCCGCGGGCGCGTTCCTGCGACACCTGGCCTCCGGCGGCGCGCCGCGCGCGGTCTGGCACGCCGCAGCCGGGACCGATCACGCCGACCTGATCGCTCACGCGACCGCGGCGACGCTGGCCTCCGGGCGCGGTGCGCTGGTCGTGGTGCCGGACTGGAAGGACCTCGCCCGTCTCGACGTCGCGATGACCAAGGTGCTGGGGGAAGGGCAGCATGCGGTGCTCGCCGCCGACGCCGGTCCCGCCTCGCGCTACCGGGAGTTCCTCCGGGTCGCCCGGGGCGCGGTGAAGGTGGCGATCGGCACCCGGGCCGCGGCCTTCGCGCCGGTGCACGACCTCGGCCTGGTGGTCACCTGGGAGGACGGCGACGACCTGCTCGCCGAGCAGCGCGCGCCCTACCCGCACGCGCGTGACGTGCTGCTGCTGCGGGCCGAGCAGGAGCAGGCGGCCGCGCTCGTGGGTGGCTTCGCCCGGACCGTGGAGGCCGGCTTCCTGGCCGAGACCGGCTGGGCGCAGGAGATCCGTCCCACCCGGGCGCTGGCCCGCGAGCGGGTGAGCATCGAGATCACCGGCGACACCGACTTCGACCTCGAGAAGGACCCGCTCACCCGTGCTTCGCGGGTGCCTCGCGAGGCCCACGAGATCGTCCGGTCCGCGCTGGCCACCGGCCCCGTCCTCCTGCAGACGCCACGGCGGGGCTACGCGGCGTCGCTGGCGTGCGACCGTTGTCGTACGCCGGCCAGGTGCTCGGCCTGTCAGGGGCCGCTGCGGCTCGGGGGTCCGGCCGAACCGCCGACGTGCGGCTGGTGCGGTCATGTCGAGACGGCCTGGGCGTGCGGATCCTGCGGAGGGTTCGGGCTGCGGGCGCCGATCATCGGTGAGGCGCGCACGGCCGAGGAGATGGGTCGCTCGTTCGCCGGGGTGCGGGTGGTGACCTCCTCGGCGGGGGCGGTCAGGCAGACGGTGCCGGGCACACCGGCGATCGTGGTCGCGACCGTCGGCGCCGAGCCGGTCGCCGAGGGCGGTTATGCCGGGGTGCTGCTGCTCGACACCTGGCTGCTGCTGGGGCGGCCGGATCTGCGTACGGACGAGGAGGCGCTGCGTCGCTGGAGCAACGCCGCGGGGCTGGTGCGGCCCGGTGGGCGGGTTCTCGTGGTCGGTGACCCGGCGCTGTCGGTGCTGCAGGCGCTGGTGCGCTGGGACCAGCCGGGGTTCGCCCGGCGCGAGGCGGCGGCGCGCCAGGAGGCCCACCTTCCGCCGGCCTCGCGCCTGGCCACCATCACCGGCACGCCCGGGGCGCTCGACGACGCGCTCACCCTGCTCGCGCTGCCGCCGGGTGCGGAGGTGCTCGGGCCGGTGCCCGCCGAGCCCACGTCCACCGGAGAGCCACGGCTGCGCGCGGTCGTACGGGTGCCGCGATCCCTCGGAGTGCAGCTCACCGAGGCACTCGGGGAGCTGCAGCGGGTGCGGTCGGCGCGCAAGCTCGACCCGGTGCGGGTCCAGGTGGATCCGCCGACGCTCTGACCGACGCTCAGCCCACGTATTGTGGTCCCGACACGCTCGACCACCTAGGAGACCAGTGGCAGTCCAGTCCATCCGACTCTTCGGCGACCCCGTGCTGCGCAAGCCAGCGATCGAGGTCGTCGACTTCGACAAGGAGCTGCACAAGCTCGTCGCCGACCTGACCGACACCATGCTCGAGGCACCCGGCGCCGGACTGGCAGCTCCCCAGATCGGGGTGAGCCTGCGGGTCTTCACCTGGTACGTCGACGGCCAGGTGGGTCACCTGATCAACCCCGATCTGACCCTGTCGGAGGAGACGCAGGACGGGGGAGAGGGCTGCCTGTCGCTGCCCGACATCACCTTCGACTGCCGCCGGGCCCTGTCGGTGGTGGCGAAGGGGTTCAACATGCACGGTGAGCCCGTGACGATCGAGGGCTCCGAGCTGCTCGCCCGGGCCATCCAGCACGAGACCGACCACCTCGACGGCATCCTGTTCATCGACCGGCTCGACGAGGCCGCGCGCAAGGCGGCGATGAGGGAGATCCGGGAGTCGGAGTGGTTCGGCCTCGAGAAGCCGACCGTGAAGATCTCCCCGCACGCGACGAACGGGTTCGGGTTCTGATGAGGGTCGTCTTCGCAGGTACGCCCGAGGTGGCCGTCCCCTCACTGGACGCGATCGCGGCCTCGCGTCACGAGCTCGTCGGTGTCGTCACCCGCCCCGATGCCGCCCAGGGCCGCAGCAAGCGGCTGGTGCCCTCGCCGGTCGCGCAGCGCGCCGAGGAGCTGGGGGTTCCGGTGCTCAAGCCGGAGCATCCGCGCGAGCCCGATTTCCAGGCCGAGCTGAAGGCGCTCGAACCCGACTGCTGCCCGGTGGTCGCCTATGGCGCGATGCTGCCGCAGTCGGCGCTGGACATCCCGCGGCACGGCTGGGTCAACCTGCACTTCTCGCTCCTGCCCGCCTACCGTGGCGCCGCTCCGGTGCAGCGCGCGGTCTGGGCCGGCGAGGAGATCTCCGGGGCCACCACCTTCAGGATCGTCAAGGCGATGGACGCCGGCCCGGTCTTCGGCACCATGACCCAGGCGCTGGCGCCCGGCGAGACCTCCGGTTCGCTCTTCGAGAAGCTCACCGAGGGTGGGGCCGGGCTGCTGGTGTCCACGCTCGACGGCATCGAGGACGGCTCGCTGGAGGCGCGCGAGCAGCCCGTCGACGGGGTCACCTACGCCGACAAGATCACCGTCGAGGACGCCCGGATCGACTGGACGCAGAACGCCGTGGCCATCGACCGGCAGATCCGCGCCTGCACGCCGGCGCCGGGGGCCTGGACGCTGCTCGACGGAGAGCGGTTCAAGGTCGGACCGGTCACGATCGCCGAGGAGTCGGTGACCGCCGGCGAGCTGGTCGTCCGCAAGAACGAGGTCCTCGTCGGCACCGGCACCACCGCGGTCCGGCTGGGCCGGGTGAAGGCGTTCGGCAAGAAGGAGATGCCGGCGGCAGACTGGGCCCGCGGCGTACGTCTGGAGTCCGGTGTCACCTTCGAATAGAGCGCAGCCGGGTAGACGCCCCGGCAGGCGGCCGCAGGGCCCGCGTGGACCGGGGGCGAAGGGCAGCACGAAGCCGGCCGATCCGGCCCGGCTGGCCGCGTTCGAGGTACTCAAGGCGGTGCGGGTCGATGAGGCGTACGCCAACCTGGTGCTGCCCCACGTCCTCGGCCGCCTCGGGTTGGAGGGCCGTGACGCGGCCTTCGCCACCGAGCTCGCCTCAGGGACGCTGCGGCAGCAGGGGACCTACGACGCCGTGCTGGCCGCCTGCATCGATCGCCCGCTGGCCAAGGTCGAGGCGAAGGTGCTCGACGTGCTGCGGCTGGGGGCGCACCAGGTGCTGTCCATGCGGGTGCCCGACCATGCCGCGATCTCGACCAGCGTGGATCTGACCCGGTCGAAGGTCGGCCAGGGGCCGGCGGGGTTCGTCAACGCCGTGCTGCGCAAGCTCACCCGCAAGTCCCTGGACGAGTGGGTCGCCGAGGTGGCGCCCGCGCGCGAGCGGGACCATGACGGCTGGGCTTCGGTCGCCTTCAGCCACCCCCGCTGGGTGGTCGAGCGGCTCGCCGAGGCCGTCGGTCGTGACCAGGTCGACGCGCTGCTCGAGGCCGACAACGCGCCGCCGTCGGTCACGCTGGTCGCCCGGCCCGGGCGGGCAACGGTTGCCGAGCTCGGCGGCACGCCGACGCCCTACTCGCCCTTCGGGGTCACGCTCGACTCCGGCTCCCCGGCCGGGATCGTCGCCGTGGCCGAGGGGCGTGCGGGCGTACAGGACGAGGGCTCGCAGCTCGTGGCTATCGCCTTGGCCGAGGCCGGCGCCGACCGACCTGAGGGCCGGACGGAGTCCTGGCTGGACCTCTGCGCCGGACCGGGTGGGAAGTCGGCCCTGCTGGCCGCCCTGGCCGCCCAGCAGGGCGCGCTGCTGGTGGCCAACGAGCGCCAGCCGCACCGCGCCGGACTCGTGCTCGCCAACCTGACCGACCGATCAACTGGGACGCAGGTGGACGGCGTCGCCGGGGTCGTGGCGGGCGACGGGACCACGCCGCCGTTCAAGGACGCGACCTTCGACCGGGTCCTCGTCGACGCGCCGTGCACCGGCCTGGGCGCGCTGCGCCGCAGACCGGAGGCACGGTGGCGACGTGCGACGGCCGACCTTGACGTACTCGTCGACCTCCAGCGCTCCCTCCTCGACCGAGCGATCGACCTGACCCGGCCGGGCGGCGTGGTCCTCTACGCCACCTGCTCACCGGTGCTCACCGAGACGAAGGGTGTGGTGGAGAGCGTGCTCGAGGGCCGGTCCGACGTGACCCTCGAGCCCATCTCCGGCACGGCCGGCGAAGTGCCCGACAGCGCCGGACCGCTGCCGGGCACCGTTCAGCTGTGGCCGCACCGCCACGGCACCGACGCGATGTTCCTGGCGCTGCTGCGACGTACGCCGGAGTAGCTCAGCCGACCCACCTGAGCGAGCCGGCGAGGGCCTGGAGCTCGGCGTCGGTGGTGCCCTGCCCACCGTGGACGCTGATGAAGATGTCGCCGTGGACCTCGGTGAGGTAGGCCCCCGAGCCGGGGCCAGCCTTGTCGGGGTCCGCGCTCCACTTGGCGAAGACCTTCGCCGGGCGGATCACCAGGCCGGCCACGCCACCGTCCTCGGAGGTGCAGGACGCCTTGTCATCGATCACGTACCACTCGCACGTCCACCCCGCGGGCTGCTTGACCGGAGCCGCGTCGAGGAGCCCATGGGGAAGGCCCTCGGTGGCGAGGGTGATCCCGGGGTAGTCCTCGAGCAGCGGGCCGTTGCTCCACATCTGTTCGACCGCATCGGCGGGTCCGGACAGGACGATGGTGAGCCCGATGCCGACGCCCGGAGACTTGCCCGGGGCCGCCTGCGCGGTGCTCTGCGCCTGCACGGTGATCTGCATCGTCTCGGCCTCGTCGTTGGTGACGACCAGACCGGTGACACCCGCATCGAGGTCGAGGCGCTGCCCCGGGGAGAGCGGAGCCGCCGACGGTGAGGCCGAGGCGGAGGGCGCCCCGGCTGCACCGAGGGGGGACTGGTCCACGGCGGTGGTGCTCAGGAGCTGGGAGAGCCCGATGCCGCCCGCGGCGAAGGCGCCCACGGCCGCAGCGGCACCGACGGTCACGGTGATGCGCCGGCGGCGCCGGATGCGTGAGCCCGCGCTGATCGCGCCGGCCGAGAGCCCGGCGTAGTCGGGGTGCTGGTCGGCGACACGCTCCTGCAGTGCCGTACGGATGCTGGTCTCCGGGCTGTCCATGGAATCGTTCATCGGGTGGTCCTCTCCGGGAAGATGTCCGCCACCAGCGGGCGCAGCCGTTCCAGGGCACGCTTCGAGCGGGTGCGGACCGCCGTCTCGGTCAGTCCGAGATCGGCAGCGGTCTGGGACACGGATCGGTCCTCCCAGTAGCGCGCGACGAGCACGGCCCGGTCGGTCGGCGACAGCCGCTGGAGGGCGGCAAGCAGGTCGATCCGGGCGCTGGGGTCGGCATCGCTGCCCGGATCGTCCGGCAGCGTGGAGGTCGGCATCTCGGCGTTGCGCCGGAGCCGTCGGTGGGAGATGAATCCGTTGAGGAGCACACGTCGCGCGTAGGCCGCCGGGTTGTCCGCCCGGCTGACTCGCCGCCAGGACGCGAAGACCCGGGCGTACGTCGTCTGGGTCAGGTCCTCGGCGAGGTGATGGTCACCCGTCAGCAGCAGCGCGGTGCGGTAGAGCGTGCCACCCGTCGCATGGACGAAGTCGGCGAACTCCTCGGCGGAGGTCCTCGCGGTCGATGTGCTCACATCCCTTCGACGCCTCGGCCTGAGGTCCACGTGACACCCCCGTGCGGATTCGGATGAGCGGGTTTCGGGTCAGCACATCATCGCAGCGCCTACGCTGGCGGGCATGGCCAAGTCATCCCCGTCGGTGGAGATCGAGGTGGACAACCGCGTCGTCAGGATCTCCAACCCGGACCGGGTCTACTTCCCTGAGACCGGGGCGACGAAGCTCGACGTGGCGCAGTACTACCTCGCCGTCGGCCCGGGAATCGTCAACGCGCTGTGGGAGCGGCCGTGCATGCTGCACCGGTTCCCCAAGGGCCTGGCCGGGCCGAAGGTGCACCAGAAGCGGCTGCCGCAGGGGGCGCCCGACTGGATCGAGACCGTACGCCTCTACTTCCCGCGCTGGGGCCGCACCGCCGACGAGCTCTGCGTGACCGAGCTCGGTGCGGTGATCTGGGCGGTGCAGATGTCGACGGTGGAGTTCCACCCCTGGAACAGCCGCCGCGAGGACACCGAGAAGCCCGACGAGTGGCGCATCGACCTGGATCCCGGTCCGGCGTGCCCGTTCTCGACCGTGCAGACAGTGGCCGGCATCGTCCGCGAGCTCCTCGACGAGCTGGGCGCGGTCGGCTACCCGAAGACGAGCGGTGGCTCGGGGATGCACGTCTATGTCCGGATCCCGGCGGAGCACGGGTTCGGTGACGTACGCCGCGCCGCGCACGCCTTCGCCCGCGAGGTCGAGCGCCGGGCACCGAAGCTGGTCACCACCGCCTGGTGGCGCAAGGATCGCGACCCGGCGCAGCTGTTCGTGGACTTCAACCAGAACACCAGGGACCACACGATCGCGTGTGCCTACTCGATCCGCGGCGTCGCCGACGGCCGGGTCTCCACCCCGATCACCTGGGAGGAGACCAAGGACGTCGACCCGCGCGAGTTCACGATGCGTACGGTGCCGGCACGGTTCGCGGAGATCGGCGACCTGCACGCCGACATCGACGACCATCCGTTCTCGATCCAGCCGCTGCTCGAGTGGGCCGACCGGGACGAGCGCGACGGCGCCGAGACACCACCCGACGCCGAACCCGACGCCGAGTGACCGTCACCAGACCTTGAGCCGCTCGCCGAGGGTGCGACCCAGCTCCTGGGAGTAGGTCGCGGTGAGGTGGTGGCCGTCGCGGTGGGTGATCGTGTCGCCCACGACGGTGGTGCAGATGCCGACGCTGTCGCAGAACATGTCGTCGAGGTCGACTGTCTCCACGCGCGCCGCCTTGGCCGCCTGCATCTGCAGATCGGCGCCGTCCTGCTGGCTCTCGAGCGGCTTGTAGGTGCAGGGCGAGAGCGTCTTGTTGCTGCTCAGGCAGGTGGCCGGGTCGAACTCGAGCGCCGGTACGTCGCGCAGCCACACGGTGCGCTTGGCGACAGGCTTCACCTGGGCCAGCAGGCGCTGGTAGCCGCGGTAGACGGCGCGGCGTACGTCCTCGCGGTCGGTGTGCCGGCCCGAGGAGTCGTGGTAGGCGGCGCTGATCGGGCGCGAGGAGATCAGCAGCAGGTCGGGGCGGAGCTTCTTGACCGACGAGAGCATGAAGTCGTGGAAGTCGTCGCACGACGTCATCGGGTCGGTGCTGTCGATCTTGTCGGGGGTGACCAGCGAGACGGTGCACTGGGGCATCGCCAGCATGTAGGCGCGGTAGCCCGAGCGCTCGGCGATCTCCTCGACCGCGGGTGTCCAGTGGCGGGCGTGGGAGTCGCCGATGACCACGATCGTCTTCTCGGCGTCGGCGTCACCGCGCGGGCACAGCTTGCGTACCTTCGTCGAGTAGTAGTTGCACTCGCCGACCGACTCCACGTCGTCGGAGAGGTTGGTGAGGCCCGGCTTCAGGTTGGTCGGGATCGCCTGGTTCTTGCGGGCCGCGAGCACCGAGGCCTTCACCAGCGCGGGGAGCGCGTCGGGCGCCTGCGGCTTGGCCGCGGGCGGTGCGGCGCTCGACGCCGGTCGGTCGGGTTGCTTTGACGGTCCCGAAGAGGCGGAGGAGTCAGCCTCGGCCAGCGTGATCGCCGGCTGGTAGCCGTCGCGCGCGGTCCCGGTGGCGTAGGTGTTGGCGCCGAAGCAGGTCACCGCGACCAGGGTGATGCTCAGCGGGTAGAGCGCCACCGGGCCCAGCGTGGCGGCTCGACCGAACGCCGGACGGCGCCAGATGATGCCGCGCCGGAACGGTTCCTCGACGAAGTGGTAGGAGAGCCCCGCCAGGCCGAGCGCAAGTGCGACGAGGAGCACCTGCTCCCACCAGCGCAGCTCGCGACCCAGCTGCAGCTCGGCGAGGACCAGCACCGGGAAGTGCCACAGGTAGAGCGAGTAGGACCAGTTGCCGACGACCTGCAGCGGCGGCACCGACAGCAGCCGGCCGACCACCGTCGGGCCGTGCCACAGCGTGCCGGCCACGATGATGAAGACGCTGCCGAGAACCGGCACCAGTGCCGGGGTGCCCGGGAACGGGGTCGCGTCGTTGAACTGCAGGCAGGCGCACACGATGAAGAACATCCCGAACGCCGAGAGCACCTGTGCCCGCCAGCGCGCGGTGGCGTCCTGCGACCCGTCGTCGCGGAACGCGATCGCCGCGATCGCGCCCAGGCCGAGCTCCCAGGCGCGGGTGAACGGCGAGAAGTAAGCCGCCTCCGGGCTGGTCCGGGTCAGCACCGCCGAGGCCAGCAGCGATGCCACGATGACGACGCCGAGAGCGATGACCAGCACGCGCCTGCGTCTGCGTTGGTCGGGCTTGGCGGAGCCGTCCGTCGCGGCGTTCCGGCTGCGCAGTCTCATCGCCCACAGGCAGCCCAGGATCATCAGCGGCCAGACCAGGTAGAACTGCTCCTCGACCGCGAGGGACCAGAAGTGCTGCAGCGGCGAGGGCGGCAGCGCTGCGGAGAAGTAGTCGGTCTCCAGCGACGCGAACCGGAAGTTCGCGGCGAACGCCGCCGACCACAGCGCGTCGAGGGCGATCACGCGGGTGCGTACGAAACCGAGGAAGAGGGCTGCATAGACGACGGTCGCGAGCAGCACCAGCGTCGCCGCCGGCAGGATCCGGCGGGCCCGGCGCGCGTAGAAGCCGAGCAGGCTGACCCGGCCCTCGGTGCGTACCTGCCGCATGAGCTGCTGGGTGATCAGGAAGCCCGAGATCGCGAAGAAGACGTCGACGCCGACGAAGCCGCCGGTCAGCGATCCGAAGCCGACGTGCAGCGCGACGACCGCGAGCACCGCGATCGCGCGGAGGCCCTGGATGTCGGGACGATGCCGAGACGAGGTGGGGCCTGTCGACTCCACGAGCAGCCGCACCTCCCTCAGCGCATTCGTCACATTCGTCGCGACGATAACTCTCGCAACCGGCCGATCCTGGTAGACGCGCCTAGGGTCCTAGTCGAGATCGACGTCGTTTCCGGCGGCGACGGGGCCTGCGGTCGCCGGAAGTGGGGGAGGAGTGCCGCCGAAGGCGGGGCACAGCGGCTTGTGGGCGCACCATCCGCAGAGCTTCCCCGGGTTCGGCTGCCACTCGCCGGTCTCCTGGGCGGTGCGGATGGCCCGCCAGATCGCCTCGGCCTTGCGCTCGGTCGCGAGCAGGTCGGCCTCGTCGGGCACGTAGCGCAGGATGTCGCCGGAGCCGAGGTAGATCAGCTGCAGCATCGCCGGCACCACGCCCCGCGTGCGCCAGATCACCAGGGCGTAGAACTTGAGCTGGAACAGCGCCTTCGCCTCGTACGCCTCGCTGGGGATCCTCGAGGTCTTGTAGTCGACCACCCGGATCCGGCCGTCGGCGGCGACGTCGACACGGTCGATGAAGCCGCGCAGCAGCAGCTTGGAGTCGAGCAGCGCCTCGACGTAGTGCTCGCGCTCGGCGGGCTCCAGACGGCGCGGGTCCTCCAGGTCGAAGTAGTGCCGCAGCACCTGCCGGCACGACTCCAGCCAGCCCTCCTCCGCGTCGTCGGCCCCGGAGGTGAAGAGCGTCGCCAGTGCCGGGTCGAGGCTGCGTACGTCCTCCCACGCCTGCTCCACCATCGACTTCGCCTGCCGGGGCGTGCGCTCGGGAGCGGGCAGGTCGAAGAGGTCCTCGAGCACCTTGTGCACCACGGTCCCGCGCGCGGCCGCCTCCGAGGGCGGCTCGGGAAGCTGGTCGATGGTGCGGAACCGGTAGAGCAGCGGGCACGAGGTGAAGTCGCTCGCGCGGCTCGGGGAGAGCGACCCCAGCACGTTGACGCCGTCGACGGGGGTCGACAGCGAATCGGCAGGTGAGGTGCTCATGACCTCGACACTATTCGCAAGCACCGACAACCGGGTCGACACCACCTGGCAACCGCCGTTCAAGTACGCTCGGAATGTGGCAGACCCTGACCCACGCCCCGACCGCGACAAGCCGGTCGACGAGGCGGAGCCCACCCCCCGAGTCCCGGGCACGATCAAGGTCGGTTCCGTCGCGGGCAGCGACGTCCTGGTGACACCGTCCTGGTTCCTCATCGCGGCGCTGATCGCCTGGTTGATGGCGCCCCAGATCGACGAGGTGGCGCCGGGGCTGGGCTGGCTGACGTACGTCGCCGGCTTTGCCTTCGCGGTCGTCCTCTACGGCGCCGTCCTGCTGCACGAGGCGGCCCACGCGGTCGTCGCCAAGCGGCTCGGCTATCCCGTGGGTGTGATCATGCTCCACTTCCTCGGCGGCGCCACCTCCGTGGAGAAGGAGGCGAGACGGCCCCGCGACGAGTTCTGGATCGCTGTCGTCGGACCGCTGGTCTCGCTGGCCGTTGCGGCAGCTGCCTTCGGTGTCTCCTTCCTCACCCCCGGCGGCCTGGTCGGGCTGTTCATCACCGGCCTGTGGTTCACCAACCTCTTCGTCGGCGTGCTCAACCTCGTCCCCGGCCTGCCTCTCGACGGCGGCCGGTTGCTCAAGGCGGGGGTGTGGGCCGCGACCGGCGACATCAACCGCGGCAACATCGTCGCCGGCTGGGCCGGGCGGGTCCTTGCGGTCGTCGTGCTGCTGTGGCCCTTCATCCAGGGGCAGATCCTCGGCGTCCAGCCCGACCTCACCGACTACGTCCTCGCGGTGATCATCGGCGTCTTCCTCTGGAGCGGTGCCTCCGCGGCGATCATGTCGGCGAGAGCGCGCATGCGGCTCCCGCTCCTCGTCGCCCGCGACCTCGCCCGCCGCACCCTGGCCGTCCCCGCCGATCTTCCGCTCGCCGAGGCCGTACGCCGCGCCCAGGAGGCCGAGGCCGGCAGCATCGTCACGGTGAGCAGCGGCGGCGAGCCGATCGGTCTCGTCCACGAGGGCGCGCTGCTGGCTACCCCGGAGGATCGTCGTCCCTGGATGGCCACCTCGACGGTCACCCGTCAGCTCGAGGACGGCCTCACCCTCCCGGCCGACATCGACGGTGAGTCCCTGGTCAAGGCGATCTCCAAGACCCCGGCACCCGAATACCTCTTGGTCGAGCCCGACGGCTCGATCTATGGCGTACTGGTCACCTCCGACGTCGACGCTGCCTTCCGCGCGGGAGCTTGAGGGATCGCGGTTTGCCGGGTTGGCCGGGAGAACGGGTAGCCTCGGCGGGTGTCAAGCGCTGATATCCCAGACATTCCGGCCGAGGCCCGAGCGGGCGTGCACCGCGGGCCGCTTCGTGAGGGCGAGTGGGTGCGGCTGACCGACACCAAGGGTCGCCGCCACAACTTCGAGCTCGTCGCCGGCAAGCGCTTCTTCTCCAACAAGGGCCACATCGATCACGACGAGCTGATCGGCCGCGAGGAGGGCTTCACGGTCACCGCCTCGACGGGCGGTGAATACCTGGTCTTCCGCCCGCTGCTGTCGGAGTTCGTGGTCTCGATGCCGCGCGGCGCCGCGGTGGTCTACCCCAAGGACGCCGCCCAGATCGTCGCCATGGCCGACATCTTCCCGGGTGCCTCCGTGGTGGAGGCCGGGGTCGGCTCCGGCGCCCTGACCTGCTCGCTGCTGCGCGCGGTGGGCCCGTTCGGCAAGGTCACCTCCTTCGAGCGTCGCGAGGAGTTCGCCGAGGTCGCCCGCAAGAACGTCGACCAGTTCTTCGGTACGCCGGCAGGGGAGTCCCACCCGAGCTGGTCGCTCAACCTGGGCGACCTCCAGGAGGAGCTGCCGCGCCAGCAGATCCGCTGCGACCGGCTGATCCTCGACATGCTCGCTCCGTGGGAGTGCGTCGACGCGGCGGCCGAGGCGCTCTACCCCGGTGGCATGGTCTGCGCCTACGTCGCGACCACCACCCAGCTGTCCCGCTTCGTCGAGACGGTCCGCGCCCACGGCGGGTTCACCGAGCCGCAGGCCTGGGAGTCGCTGGTGCGCGACTGGCACGTCGAGGGTCTCGCGGTCCGGCCGGGTCACAAGATGATCGGCCACACCGCCTTCCTGGTCACGGCCAGGAAGCTGGCACCGGGCGAGCGTGCGCCGCGCAAGACGCGTCGACCTGCGCCCGGGGCGTACGGACCTGACTACACCGGCCCGCGCCCGGCAGACATGCCGGTTCCTGAGCCGGTCGTGGACGTCCTGCCCGAGGATGGCGCCGAGGTGGACTGAGTCCGCTCCGCGACGGCGTACATCTGTCCGGTGTGCCACGGGTCGACACGAACTCGGCCGCTGCCGACGAATAGTGTCCAACACCGGTAAATCCTTCTCCTCTCCTGCCCCTCTCCCTTGTAGGGTCGAAGCAGTAGAGGAGGTGTGCTGATGTCGACATCCGATGGATTCCGTTCCGAGGGGCGCAGCCCCGAGGAGCTCGAGAGTCATGTCCGTTTCCTCGAAGCTGAGGTGACCGACCTGCGGCACAGACTGACCGAGATGCCCGGATCTTCGCGTGGCCTGGAGGCGCGGCTCGCCGACGCGCAGCGCTCCCTGTCCGCCGTTACGTCGCAGAACGAGCGACTCACCGTGACGCTTCGGGATGCCCGAGACCAGATCATCAAGCTCAAGGAGGAGGTCGACCGGCTGGCACAGCCGCCAGCAGGCTTCGGCACCTTCATCGAGCGCAACGAGGACGACTCGATCGATGTCTTCACCGGCGGGCGCAAGCTCCGGGTGACCGCATCGCCCAACGTCGACCTCGACGAGCTGCGCTATGGCCAGGAGGTCATGCTCAACGAGGCGCTGAACGTCGTGGCCGCGATGGAGTACGAGAAGGTCGGCGAGGTGGTGATGTTCAAGGAGCTGCTCGCCGACGGTGAGCGCGCCCTGGTGATCGCCAACGCCGACGAGGAACGGGTCGTGCGTCTCGCCGAGCCGCTGCTTCAGGACGCCATCCGCGCCGGTGACTCGTTGCTGCTCGAACCACGGTCGGGCTATGTCTACGAGAAGGTGCCGAAGTCCGAGGTCGAGGAGCTCGTCCTGGAGGAGGTGCCCGACATCTCGTATGAGTCGATCGGTGGCCTCGCCGGCCAGATCGAGCAGATCCAGGACGCGGTCGAGCTGCCGTACCTCTACCCCGACCTCTTCATCGAGCACCAGCTCAAGCCGCCCAAGGGTGTGCTGCTCTACGGTCCTCCGGGCTGTGGCAAGACCTTGATCGCGAAGGCTGTCGCCAACAGCCTCGCGAAGAAGGTCGCCGCGAAGACGGGAGCGGACGGCAAGTCCTACTTCCTCAACATCAAGGGCCCCGAGCTCCTCAACAAGTACGTCGGTGAGACCGAGCGCCACATCCGCCTGGTCTTCCAGCGGGCTCGTGAGAAGGCCGCGGCCGGCACCCCGGTGATCGTCTTCTTCGACGAGATGGACTCGCTGTTCCGCACACGTGGCACCGGTGTCTCCTCCGACGTGGAGAACACCATCGTTCCGCAGCTCCTCTCCGAGATCGACGGCGTCGAGGCTCTGGAGAACGTGCTGGTGATCGGTGCCTCCAACCGTGAGGACATGATCGACCCGGCGATCCTGCGTCCGGGCCGTCTGGACGTGAAGATCAAGATCGAGCGTCCCGACGCCGAGGGTGCTCGTGACATCTTCTCGAAGTACCTGGTCCCCGGCCTGCCGCTGCACCCGACCGACGTGGGCGAGTTCAACGGCGACAAGCAGGCCACCGTCGACGAGCTGATCCGCACGGTCGTCGAGCGGATGTACACGGAGTCCGAGGAGAACCGCTTCCTGGAGGTCACCTACGCCAACGGCGACAAGGAGATCCTCTACTTCAAGGACTTCAACTCCGGCGCGATGATCCAGAACATCGTCGACCGGGCCAAGAAGATGGCCATCAAGTCCTTCCTGGACTCCGGCGAGGACTCCGGCCAGAAGGGTCTGCGGGTGCAGCACCTGCTCCAGGCCTGCGTGGACGAGTTCAAGGAGAACGAGGACCTCCCCAACACCACCAACCCCGACGACTGGGCCCGCATCTCCGGCAAGAAGGGCGAGCGGATCGTCTTCATCCGCACGCTCATCACCGGCAAGCAGGGCACCGAGCCGGGTCGTTCGATCGAGCAGGTATCGAACACGGGTCAGTACCTGTAAACAGATCGCCTGACAATCCGCCCGTGACCTGCTCGTTTGGTCACGGGCGGATGTCTGTTCGTCGGCGGTCGACACGGGTATCTGCCGCGGCTGCGATCTGTAATCGAATACGGGGTTCGGTCGTCATGTGTGGACTGTGTCCAGCGACGAGTGTGCGGATGACCCATCCGGGGTGTCTTCTTTGCAAACGGTGATGGCGTGCGGCTGAGGAGCACCGGAGCGTGGATCCGGTGGCGTCGGGAAACCGGGAGGCGGACACCGGTGGTGGGCTGAGATGATCTCCTCGTGTTGAAGGGCGTACGTGAGGTGTTGATCCGGTCGACGTGGACTGTTCCACGGGCACCGGAGACATCAGCCGGCCGCCCGGATGGCGAGGTGCTGGCCAGGCAGGTCGACGTCGCGCTGATGGCGGCCGGGTTCAAGGCATCGCCCGAGGTCCTCGCTCACCTTGCCGAGGTCGAGGAGTCCGTGGGTCGCGAGATGGCCGAGGAGATCGTCGCGATCACGGCTGCGGCTGTGGGCGCTCGGGCGAAGCACAACATCTACTTCCGTGACTTCCCACGGAACGTGCCGGACACGGTGGACTTTTGGGTCGGGCTGCTGACCGAGGCGCTCGCCACGGTGACCAGCGAGGAGGAGATCGATCGGCTCTTCCCGACCAAGGGTGGTTTGAACCTGCTTGCGCTCCCTCGCTATGGCCGCTATCAGCACACGTACACGGAGATGGTGGCTGCGCACGGCGCCTTCGTCCCGGCGCTCAGCGACCGGCGAACCGTCTTGCGTCTCGGTGCTCCGGTGGAGGAAGCCGCACACGAGCTCTACCTGGCATGGGCGGCGCGCACGACCCCGCCAAGCCTGGAGGAGCTCGCTGACCTGGCGGTCCTCGCGGAGTTCTGTGCCGACATGGAGCAACCGGTCGCGGTCCCGGCACGTGAGCGCCTCGCCGTCGTCAACGCTGCCCAGGTCCGCGCGGGAAGGAGCCCGCACGTCACCACGGTGACCGACGTGCTGCGCCTCGCCGTGGCATTGAGCGGCGGTGACGTCACGTTGGCGACGCCGACCAGGTTTGTCTCCTTGCCCCGGCGCCTGCGCCGCTTGCTGTTGGGGGCGCTGGATGCGGTGGTTGCGAAGGATTCGGCTCGCGCCGCCGATGCGGTGCGTGAGCGCGAAGCCTGGAAGCGGCTAGGTGAGCGGTTGCACGCGGGGGAGTATCCACAGTCTTCGTACGCCACTGAGGTCTTCGCGACGGCCCGTGACCCGCGGCGTATGCCGACCTTGGCGGCCCGGGTCGAGCGTGCGGTGATCAACGGTGAGCTCACCGCGGCCGTGGCGACGCTTGCGACGGCCCCGGGGATGCTGGTGCGTGCGTTCGATCGGATGATCCGAATGGCCTCGACGCCGGCCGAGCACGCGGCCGTCCTTGATGCTGTCGAAAGCGCATTGCCGAAGGTCGCGGGCCGGCTGGTGCTGTCGCTGCGTGAGCACGTGGTGAACCGCGCCGACGTCGGCGGCGCACGCGTCTTTGTCAATCGACGCGGGCACGCTCATGCCGAGCAGGACCGACGAGGCGCGCTTGATGCCGAGACGATCGCGCGGGTGCGAGCGGCGTGCGACGTGGAGTACCGGCGCCGCTTGGACCTGGGGGAGCAGGTGGTGATCGACCCGTCGATGCTCGGCGTCACCCTCCCACTGTCTGGGCGGGTGCGTTCTGATGGGTTCGGGACGCTACCGAGGGGTTCCCGTACGCGGATCGACGGGGAGGCGCTGCGCTTCTTCGTGCACTGGCGCCAGGCGAGGGAAAGGACAGATCTGGATCTTTCCTGCCTGCTTCTCCACGCCGACTTCACCTTCGCCAGCCAGGTCTCTTACACCGAGTTGACCGGTGCCGGCATGGTCCACTCCGGGGACATCGTCGAGGCGCCCGAGGGCGCCAGCGAGATGATCGACATCGAATTGGGCCGCGTCCGCGCTGACGTAATCGTTCCGCAGGTCAACGTCTACTCCGGCGAGTCGTTCGAGCAGTGCGCGGAGGCGTATTTCGGATACATGGAGCGCTCTCCGGGGCAGGAGGGCCTGCCGTTCGAGCCGGCCACGGTGCGCATGCGTTCAGATCTCACCGGTCCGGGGCGCGTGTCGCTGCCCGTGGCGTTCGTACGCCGCGCGGGCGTGTGGCAGGCGCTCTGGCTCAACCTCTCCCAGCCAGGTGCCCCGCGTTTCAACACCGTCGAAGGCAACGCCGGGCTCACGACCGAACAGGTCCGCGCGATCGACGCCCGAACCCACCTCGATCTCGGCTACCTGGCTGGGCTACTGCGTGCCTCGGAGACAAGTGTCACGATCGACTCGGTGCCTTTGCCAGGTTCGACGTTCATCTCATCGGAGATGCCGGATGACGTGCCTGAGGGGTGTCGGGTGATCACGCCACGGAACCTGATGGACCTCGTCCCAGCCTGATCGGTAACGTTGAGCTTGGCCGAGGCCATGAGGCGACTTCCTTCTCAAACCTCTCGTTGAACAGTCGCCACGCCTTCCTCTGCCTCCTTCGAGGGCTTCGCACATAGGCGGAGCCCTCCGTTGGTTCGATCGCACCCGCGGCGAGGGGGCGGACATCGAATTGGTGCGTCGACTACTTCGACCTCGGCCGCCCGGCGGAGGACCTCCTCGGGCATCACGGCAGCACCCATCACCAGACGCGGCCCCATGCCGTAGTCGTGAATGACGAGGAAACTGCCGCCGCTCCGTGCGCGCTACGGCTTCTCGCTCGACTCCGATATCCGAAGTCCTTCGGCGACGGCTTTGCTGAGCTCGGCTGCGTGGGTCGGCACATGCCGGGTGGCCCAGGCGGGCAGCGCAGCGAGGAAGGCGTCGATGTCGGACTCCATGACGGCGAGCGCGGCGTCCAACTGGTCTCTCGGGCACTCGAGGGTGGCGAGGACGAGGCCTTCGTCGTCGTGCTGAGTGATCAGGATCTGGTCGGCATCCATCTCGAGGCCCGTGTCGGGTGAGTGGCCGAGGCAGGCGAACTCTGACCGCCCGGCGAGGAAGCCGTAGACCTCGTCGCGCTCGTCGAGCGCAACACAGCATCCTGGCATCATCGTGATCCCGGCGACGGTGTCAGTGAACGCCGGTCCGCCCCAGACGATGACCGCGGTACCCTCGGCCTCCCGGTTGGTCACCCGGCCGAGATACTCCTCGACGGTTGCGGCTGGTTGCTGTTCGTCGTCGTAGTAGAACCAGTGCAGGCTCGCGTGAATTACGGATCCGATCTGCTCATCGGTGAGATCTCCGGAAAGGGAGATGTGGCCGCCCGGTATCGCGCCGAGGGTCGGCCAGAGATCGAACGCGGGGTCAAAGTAGATCTCGACGGCCGCCTCGATCTTCAATGATGGGGACCGCTCGGACACGCTGGCAGGATCGCAGAGGTGTGTCGTCTGGAGCAATCGCGTTTTGCGAGCGCGGGGTCAACGGCGCTTCTTGTAGATCTCGATGTGCAGTCCGTGTCAGATCCCGTGGAAGTCGAGTGCGGTGAAGACGTGGATCTCAGGCT